>JANPDZ010000859.1:0-10196 GCA_031431735.1 Acidobacteriota bacterium
CGCCATCGAAAGTAACGATTTCAACCGTCTGCGATTTGGCTAGATGTTCGGCGAGGGCAATATAAATGCTATCGGCTGAACGACTGCAACCGTAACCTTTTTGAATCTCAAAGGCTCGCTCAATCAAATTAGCGTCGCTAATCATTTTGACGGCTTTCATTTGGTCTTGAAAATTCTCGACAGCTTCTTGGTAGGCTTTATCGGTGAGCGTTCCGCCCTGATGTTTTTGGCACAAAATATAAAGCACTTCGGCAACGATGATATTCGGAGCATAAAACTCCCAACCGTCATTGGCATAATCTTTCAACGCTTTTTCGGCTTTTGATTGTTTCGGTTCTTTGGCGCAGAGAGCAATAAGAATATTCGCATCGGGAATCGCAATTTTGGTGTTAATCGTCGGAGGCATCGCCAAACATTCCTCCCGAACGCGCCTCTCGAATCAATTTCAGAGTATCTTCGTCCGAACTGACAGGCATATTTTTACTGCGTTCCGCAACCTTTCGGAGTGCTTCCAACATTTCATAATTAGGTTTTTGGGAAACTTCATCTTCCAAAATGGTAACGCGCACCTTTCGACCGACAAAATCTTTGGCGTGTCGCGTGATTTCTTCCCAAGTGCCTTCTAAAACTTGTGTCGCCATAATAACGTGATTTTAACATAAAAAGAAGAATTGGCGGAAATTTCTTTACTTTGTGATTGTTCTCGTCGTTTCGATTGCGGTCAGCATTTTATTAAACTCCTTTTGAGGATGATTTTACTACATTTTCGATAATTGATGTTACGCCGAAGATTTGAATTTGCGGCTGTGCCGTCTGATGTGCGCCAATGGCTGTGCCTTTCCGTTTGTGTTACAAAGATGTCGAGGCTATGCCTCGCATAAAGGTGAGGCGTAGCCTCAAGAAAGTTGAACTGAATCTCGGAAAGGCACAGCCTTTCCGCACATCGGCGGGCAAAGCCCTTGAAAATTGCGTAACTTCAGTCAATAAGTCCAAATATGTGTATCGCAAATTCGCGCTCGAATCAATGTAGCAAGGCGTTTTGCTCAATCAATATGTTACAAATAGCACTTTGATATATCGTTCTCACGAATCGCCTTTGTTTAGAGAAAAATACGGAATGTATATCTTCCTATCCACGGCGAATCTAATACATTGTATTAAGGGCATGTGGTGTTCGGTATAGCAGATGGATTAGAACAGGGTGTACAACTTCCTAGCGAGTTCGCCGGACGATTACGGGAGGGATCTAAGCGGCACAGAACAGTTTTTGGACTACTTTGTTTAATTTTATCGTCTTGTTTGGGTGTTATCTTGGGCGTAGGATTGCGGCTTATATTTGAATCTTTATTTTTGTTATTTTTTGGAATAACAGTCATCCTGTTAGACTCATTATTTATCCGTGAATTCACATTCCCTTTTGCTAGATTGGCACTGGATGAATTATTATTCGCCATTTCGTTCCCCGTTATCGCTGAATTTTTCAATAGTGTGTTGGTTGTGTTTGGAGGATTTTCCAAACTTTGATTTCTAAAAACGTTCGTAACAGTAAAAATCAGAAGCAGTCCAAGAATAGCTCCAAGCACATAATATAAAGATTTGGTTCTGTTTTTGGGAGTAGCTCTTGCATAGGTCGGTGGTGGAATAATCACAGTAGCAATTGATGGTTGTACGTCGGTTGTATTGCACTTATCGGCGGCTTGTATCGGCACCAGCATCGGTGTATCCGCTTTAACAAAAGGAACAATGTTTGGCGGCAAAGCTTCGGTCGGTGCGAACTGCGGAAACGAAATATTGACCAAAACTTTTTTCAAATCTTCGCGCATTTCATTCGCCGAAGCGTAACGATTTTCGGGTTGTTTTGCCAACGCTTTCGCAACCACATTTTTCAAACTTTGCGGAATATCGGTGGGCAATAGTTCAGGCTCACGCATTATTATTGCGGCAATCAGATTTGAAGGCTCTTTCTGCGGAAACGGTAATTCGCCCGTCAAAAACTGATATAAATTTACGCCGACTGACCAAACATCGGTTTGCACACTCCGCTTGCCATCAAAACCTTCGGGCGGCATATAAGCGAAAGTTCCCGAAACATTTTGGCTTTGGCTCGAAGCGGTTGTTCGCAAAGCGCGTGAAATACCGAAATCCGCCAAACGTGGCGTTTCGCCTTGAAGAAGAATGTTGGCAGGTTTCAAATCGCGGTGAATGATGTTGCGCGAATGAAGAAACTCTAAACCATCGAGAATTTTAATGGTCGTTTCAATCGCTCTTTCAACCGACATCTTGCCGTTTCGCTTGAGCCATTCATCAAGCGAACCGTCGGGCGCGTATTCGCTGACAATAACGATTTGCCCGTCGTATTCGTCAGCATCAATAATCGGCAAAATATTAGCGTGTCCGCTGGCTTGTTCCCAAAGTGTTGCTTCTTGTTTGATTGCTTCGTGGTCAACCTGTTCGTTAAGCGGAAGTTTGACGGCAACTTTCGTCGTTACGAATTTAGTGCGACGTTCCGCCAGCCAAACTTCACCGAAACCGCCTTTGCCGAGTTTGCGGATAAGTGTGTATTGTCCGATTTGTTTTCCTTCTTGAAACATTGAATTTAACTCATCTTACGCGATTTCGCTTTGGTCGCCAACGGCGACCAACAATATAGCGTGGGGAAAGCGAGTGAAACGAGCGCATCCCTACGTTGTTTTGGCAAAAAAAATCGCTCGCTGAAAGTGAGCAACAATCAAACGCCGAAATGTTGCTCACTTTCAGCGAGCAGACGATTTTTGTCATCAGTCGTAGGGATTCATTCGCTTTCGCTCATTACTCCCTATGCTATATTGTTGGTCGCCTTTGGCGACAGACAAGTTTGTGCGTAAAGTAAGAATTTAACTTTGTTCCCGCACCCAATCGCGCACGTTTTTGAGCCACGCGGAACGCTTCATTGTTTCGCTTTCGGCTAATAAGCGGGTTAGCAGTTCGTCTGTAACTTTGGGTAAAACGAGGCTTTCATCGGATTCAACATAGTTTCTGCCGTTAAAAAGATATATTTTGACTTCGTCTTTCAGATAACGCCAAATTTCCCTGACTCTGAATTCGGCGTAAATCGGAAAACGATTGATCGAAGGGCTGAAAATATCAATTTCAATCACTAAATCCGGCGGAAACTGTTCGAGGTCAATTTTTTGTATGCCGAAAACTTTGTCGTAACTTTGCAGATAAAAACAGCCGACAGGTTCGACACCTTTTTCCACATCGTCTTTTTTGAAAGTGGTTGAGCGAATATTTCGTAATTCTATTTCTTGTTCTTCGGCAATAGTTCGGACTATGTCTTCTAAAAAAGCGGCCTTTTCTTCGTGTTTTTGTGACGGCATATAAATCTCCAGATTTCCTTTGTTGTAAGTGAAACGTGGTGCGCTCTGATCTTCATGGTCTTTTATCAATTGTTCATAGACTTTCCACGAAACGCCGCGCAAAACAACGTGTTCCTCAATCACGATTTCGGTTTTCGGTTCGGTTAAAACTGATTCCATACAAACTCCTTTTTGGCTTGATTTTACCACAACTTCAAAGATTCCAAATATTTCTTGAAACTTACTCTCAAATGGTTTTAGGGTTTATTCAAAGTAGGCGAGAATAAAAAATATTCACGCTTTTGTTTCCGAAACTATCAGTTCTCAGCTATCAGTTCTCAGTTATTCCGAAGATAAACAGTTACTTTTCGGAATAGCTGATAACTGATAACTGATAGCTGATAACCAATTCTTCGCTTTTGGCGACTTTGAATAAGCCCTACAAATGGTTTTCGCTCAAACTTTAAATCACTTCTTTCGGAAATTTCTGTTGAACTTTATGATAAATGTCGTGCAAAACAAGCTCGCAATCAATCGAATCTAATTTAACAACGTCTTCGGCGTTGCGAAACTCGAAATATGTCCAGACGTTTTTGTCTTTTCGCACATATTGTTCGACGCGGAAAGGTTCTTGCGTTATCAGAACATATTCACGGAAACTCTCGATTGTTTGATAATATTCAAACTTTCCGCCTCGGTCGTAGGCTTCGGTTGATTTTGAAAGAACCTCGACAATCAGCATTGGATTGAGAAGCGTATCTTCCGTTTCATCTTCAAATGTTTCATCGCCGCAAACCGCGACCAAATCAGGATAGGTATATTTTCCGGTTGAAGTTATTTTGACGCGCAGATCGCTTCCATAAACATTACAATCACGTTCAAGAAGCTGATTATCAAGAAGGCGAATTACATTTACCGAAATTCGGTTATGACGCTTATTTGCGCCAGCCATTTCGTAAATTTCGCCGTTTGAGTATTCGTGGCGAATGTCGGAACTTCGTTCAAATTCTAAATATTCTTCGGGCGTGTAAAGTCGCGGTTTCTTTTTTGCTAATCCCATTTTGAAAATCCCTCTATAAATTCGACAAATTGTTTTTCGCAGATGAAGTTTTATTGTAGCCAGTTGGACGAATTAGAGCAATTTGCCTATTATTTGCAGTATGAAAAAGACTTTGCGACAAATTTCTGGGGCTTTTGTTTGGACGCTTGTGCTGATTTCGTTTGTTTCGGCGCAGACGGGTTCGTTTGTTATCAAAAACGCGATGATTATTGACGGCAGCGGCAGCGCGGCGTTTCGTGGCGATGTGCGCGTAGCGGGCGATAAAATCGTCAAGATCGGCAACATCAAACCGAAAAAGGGCGAAACGGTTTTGGACGCCGGTGGTCGGTTTCTCGCTCCCGGTTTTATTGATATTCATAATCATTCGGAAGAAGGCTTGCAGACGGAAGGAACGGCAACGAATCAGGTTTCGCAAGGGATTACGACGATTATGGTCGGACCTGACGGCGGTTCGCCTTTTCCTTTGAATGAGTATTTTGCCAAATTGCAAGGGAAAATCGCGCCGAATGTCGGAGCGTTTATCGGTCACGCGAGTTTAAGAGAACAAGTGATGAACGGAGATTACAAACGCCAGACGACGACGGAAGAACTTGCCAAAATGCTGGTTTTGATGGAACAAGCAATGAAGGAAGGCGCGTTTGGTTTATCATCGGGGCTTGAATACGACATCGGTTTTTCGGCTTCGACCGATGAATTAATCGCGCTCGCGAAGGTTGCCGGACGATACAACGGAATTTATATGACGCATATGCGCGACGAGGAAGAAGGAATGCTCGATGCCCTGCGCGAAGCGATTCGTATCGGCAAAGAAGGAAAACTTCCCGTCCAGATCTCGCATATCAAGATGGGCAACCGCAACGTCTGGGGAAAATCTGCGGAAGCGATCGCGCTGATCGAAGCGGAACGCAAAAAAGGTTTCGATATTACGGCTGACGCTTATCCTTACACGGCTTGGGCTTCGACGATTACGGTTTTGGTTTCAAGCCGCAAACACGACGACAAAGCGGAAGTCGAAAAAGCACTTTTCAACGTCGGCGGCGCGGATAAAGTTTTAATTACGAGTTGCGCGGCGCATCGCGATTATCAAGGCAAAACGCTCGAAGAAATCGCTCGTCAGCAAAATGTTTCGCCAGTTGATGTTTATATCCAAATCGTCAAAACGGGCGGCGCCGGCATCGTCTGCAATTCGATGAACGAAGCAGATGTCAAAGCATTTTACACGCAACCTTGGACGATGGTTTCGAGCGATGGCGGAATCGGCAGTCGGCATCCGCGCGGCACGGGAACTTTTACAAAGGTTTTGGGTCGTTTTGTGCGAGAAAATAATTGGTTTTCTCTGGAAGAAGCCGTTCGCAAAATGTCGTTGTTTCCGGCGCAGCGATTGGGTTTGAAAAACCGGGGTTTGATCAAAAAAGGAATGCAAGCCGACCTTGTTTTATTCGATAAAGACAAAGTAAAAGACCTTGCGACTTTCGCCCAGCCGCAAAACTTATCGGAAGGCATTGAAATCGTTTGGGTTAATGGTCAAAAAGTTTGGGAAAACGGTAAAACGACGGGCAATCTGCCGGGTGAGATTTTGCGGAGAAATTAACCTGGTCATCAAGCGGCAATTTGACAGCAACTTTTTTCGTGACAAACTGCGAACGCTTTTCAGCCAGCCAAACTTCACCGGAACCGCCACGCCCAAGTTTGCGGAGAAGTATGTAACTGCCGATTTGCTGTCCTTCATGAAACATTTGATTTTGTTCTACATTTTTTCAAACTCAACTCTATCGTAAATCTCGCGCAAACTCAGTTCAATTTCAATTGTCGCGATTCGCAAAATGTCATCAATTCCGTCTGCCGCGTTGTGCGTCCAGCGTCCGTCCGGTTGTTTTTCGTGATGTTCAATAAACGGCGTGTCTTGATAAATCAAAACGTAATCGGTCAGGCTCGGCAGTTCTTTACGGTAGCGGAAAAACTTTTTCGTCTGGTCGTAACGTTTGGTCGAAGGCGAAAGGACTTCGATAATGACTTTCGGATTGAGTAAAACGTCTTTTTGTTTATCGTGAAAAAGCGGTTTGCCACAAACAATTGTTAAATCAGGATAAGCAAACATTCCTTTGCTTTCGGCGCGAACTTTCATATTCGGCGAAAGTGCTTGGCAATCTTTGCCTTTTAATTTTGCGCGAACTTCGCCCGCTAAATTTACGCAAATCTGACTATGAGAAAGACTTTCGCCAGCCATTGCATAAATTATTCCGTCAACAAATTCGTGGCGTGTTTCTGCTTGGCGTTCAAGTTCGAGATATGCTTTGGGCGAATATAAAGTTTTTTGCTTTGCTAATCCCATAGCTAATAATTTATCACAATTTTTGTGATTTTTTAGCCGTTGAGCGCGTATCTTTGAATCGTAAAAAGCTGGTTGATTCCTTTTTCAGCAAGGGCGAGCATTTCCGTCATTTGTTCGCCCGTGAAAGGTTCGCGCTCGGCGGTGCCCTGGATTTCGATGAATTTGCCGGCGCCCGTGCAGACGATGTTCATATCAACATCGGCGGTTGAATCTTCGGCGTAAGCCAGATCTAAAAGCGCGGTTCCTTCGACAATCCCGACACTGACCGCCGCAACTTCCGAAAGCAGCGGGTTTTTCTTTAATTTGCCCGCGATCAGCATTTTTTTAACTGCCAAAGCAAGCGCGACACAAGCGCCGGTAATCGAAGCGCAACGCGTTCCGCCATCGGCTTGGATAACGTCGCAGTCAACAATGATCTGGCGTTCGCCCAAAAGTTTGGTGTCAACGACGGCACGCAGACTGCGTCCGATCAGACGCTGAATTTCCTGCGTTCGGCCCGAAGGACGCAGAGTTTCGCGGTTTGTGCGCGTGTTGGTCGCCCGCGGCAACATCGCATATTCCGCCGTTACCCAGCCGATTCCTTTGTTCCGCAGAAACGGCGGGACGCGTTCTTCGACCGTTGCCGCGCAGATAACTTTCGTGTTGCCGACTTCGATCAACGCCGAACCCTCGGCGTGAGGTAAATAATTCGGGGTAATGCGCGTTTGGCGCAATTGGTCAAGTGCGCGACTGTCAATTCTCGTATAGCTCATTTTATTTTTTGCCCACGAAACACACGAAATATACGAAAAAAAGAAAGAAAATTTATTTGTTTTATTTTCGTTTATTTCGTGTGTTTCGTGGGCAAATTTTCCTTTAATTTCTTTTTAATTCGTCAATTCCAAACACTTCGATTGCTTCGAGTTTGGCGGGCGTAACGCCCAAAAATCTGGTTGCGACACGGGCGAATCTTTCTGCCGCGTCTGTAACGTAAAAATGGTCAAGGTCGTCGCACAGTTTGCGCGTTCCCGTGATTTTGTTCGGATTTGCGAGTCCTTTTTCTATCAGAAGTTTTTCAACTTCTTCGGCGCAAGCCTCGCCCGAATCAATGAGTGTAACATTTTCGCCGACGGTTTGCTGAATGACTTCGCGCAAAATCGGGTAATGCGTACAACCTAAGACAAGGGCTTCGGGCGCAAATTCGATGATGCTTTGCAGATATTTCCGGGCGATTGAGAAAGTTTCGGGTTCGCGTGTCCAATTTTCTTCCGCCAACGATACAAATAATGGACACGCCGTTTGCAGAACTTTCGCCGTGACGGACGCTTGTCTGATCGAAGCGGCGTAAGCATCGCTCTGCACGGTTGCTTCGGTCGCGATGACAGCAATGCGTGCACCATCTTTTGTAACTTCAACGGCTTTTCGTGCGCCGGGACCGATCACGCCGACGACATCAAGCCCGATCTTCTCGCGGATTTTCGGCAGCGCAAGTGCCGAAGCCGTGTTGCAGGCAACGACCAGAAGTTTGATTCCGCGTGAAGCCAAAAATTGCGAATTTTCAATCGCGTAGCGTTCGACCGTCGCCAACGATTTCGTTCCGTAAGGCACCCGTGCCGTATCGCCGAGATAAATAAAATGTTCATTCGGCAGACGATTATGCAGCGCCCGATAAACCGTCAGACCGCCCACGCCGCTGTCGAAAATACCGATCGGTAAATTTATCATTGCTTCTGATTTTTCGGTAACTTTATTCATTCAACGAGAAATGAAAGCATAGATTTAGATCGGCAGAAAGTCAAAATAGCAAAATCAGAAGATGATTATTCGTAATGCGTCAGTAAAAGTTAGGAATTCACATTTTGACAAATGCGGGCGTAAAACAACCCTTCCTGACCTGAAATTTGCTGTCAATTGATTGATTTTCTTTCAACATTTCTCAAATGAAAGGTTAAAAAGACCTGATTAAACCATTTACAGGTCTGGAAGGTGCGCTCTGCGCCCGCTCAAGTCAAAACATATTCAATTCAAAAAAAAGTAATCCCCATTCAACAGATAACGCTTTTCGGTCGGAGCGCGGATGAAAGCGTTCGCGCCCCGACTTTATTAAGACTTGATTTCCTTATTGCGAGCTTTTTACTGTTAAGTCATCAAGCGTAAAGAAAGCGATTGCCGAGTCGTGGTCGGAGAATCTTTCAACCCGTGTCGCATCATTACGGTAAATTTCGGGAAAATCCCCATTGACCCGCGCAAAACCGAAGCCGTTCTGGTGTTTATACATCGCCGGACTGACGAGAAAATGATCGAGCACCTGGGCATTGCCGTCAAAACTATAGGAATATCGTTGGTTCGGTTTTATCATATCAACCAGATTCGTCAAATCGGGATTGAGCAGATCGTCCGAAGCAATTGGAACCGCATCTTTTCCAATCGGAGTTCCCTTGATCGTGCCGACAACATCCATAATTCCGTCATTAAATTGAAACGCGTTGAAATCGCCGACGAGCGCGATCCGTTCATTCGGATTCGCTTTTAACCTTTCGGCGACGTATTTCGCCAGAAACTCGGCTTGCAGTTTTTTCTTCATACGGACAAACGGCGCATCCTTTTCGTCGTTGTAGCCGCGCAGCGATTTCAGATGATTGACGATCACCGCAAATTCAAACGGCTTGCCTGTTTTCGCGTCTTTGATCGCGGCGCGAAGCAGAAACGGCGGTCGGTCATTGAGCGAAACTTCATTTTTTGAAACCGGATTTTCAAACTTTTCGTCCTTGCCGAATTGTTTTGTTTCCAAAACTTCGACCCGCGTAGATTTGACCAGAAAGCCGGAATCAATACCGCCGATGTCGTTGCCTTCAACGAGATAGGCTTCGTATTTCGGATTTGGTTTGCCGGCGGCTTCTGCGTCTTTGTTGATGCGGTCGGCAAGTTTTTTCAAAACCGGCAAACTCTCCATTTCAACGACCGCGACAACATCCGGCGTTTGCAAATAGCTGCGCACGGCGAGTGAAACTTTCTTCAAACGACGCTCAAAACCCTCGCTCGTGATGATCGGTTCTTTGATGTTCGGGTCGTCTTCGTCGTCAAAAAATCTTTCGAGATTCATCGCCGCGACCGAAAATTGACGATCATTCGGCGCGGGCATCGGAATCGCTTTGAAGAGATTTGAAATTACGGGTTTGTTATCGGCATCAACCAGGATCGAATAGGCGCGGTAGCCGTAATGAACGACGCCTGTCAGATTTTTAATTTCCGCGTTACTCGCGACATCAATCGGTTGGGCGCCGAGCTGCGCGGTGCTTTCAACGCGGATTCTTTCGGGATTATGGTCGAAAATCGAAATTTTCGGCGTCTCTTTTTTTAACTTTTCTTTTTCTTTATCAGGCAATAGAAGGAAATCGTAAACATCGAATCCGATTTCGCGGAAAGGCCGCCTAATTCCCTTCAAAACACCATAGAAAACTCCATCCGATTCGGATGCGCCTGTTAC
>JANPDZ010000860.1:0-12142 GCA_031431735.1 Acidobacteriota bacterium
GAAAGTCTGCACATCTTTAGCTGTTTTTAAGCCAAAAGAAGTTATTGGTTTTAAAGTCGAACAAGTCAGTAGGGAATGGGACGAAGAAAAACTTGCCGAATTAGAAGCAAAATCCAAACAACAAAATCTATTTGAAACTTCCGAAAGTCCTTTTATTGTTGTTAACAAGCTTCCTTACAAATTTTCTTACAAATTCATAGATGAAGAGAATCGAGAAAGCACAATGATGATCGAAGATTGGGAAATTGGTGCATTATATTGGAACTGTTTAAAACGACATGAAGGCAATGAATCTAAAGCCTGTGAAGACGTAAAGAAACGGTATTTTGATGATTTTGCAAAAACAAAAGACTTATATTTGTATCTTGGAACAACACAACTTCACCATTATGTTGCCCCAAACCCTTTTATAATAATTGGAACTTTCCACCCTAAAAAAGAAGAGCAGAACAAAGAGGTGTCATCTCTTTTCGATTTGTTTAGCTGATGGGAGAGATTTTCATCCAAACCCCATGGCATCGAAGACGGCAACCACAATCTCACGTCAAAAGTGCCGAAAGACGCGGAAGTAATTGAAGAATTGATGGCAAAAACAAACTGAAAGCCGTAAGATATTTATATGCAGATAACAACATCAAGAACAATTTCACCTCAAGCAAACACAAGTTTCTTACAGAGTGATTTTTCCAAAATAACTCGTAGTTTGGAAAAAACAAGTCACTCTGTAAGTCTGCATCCTTTTATCAATTTTCAAGGACAAATTTCAGTTGGTGAATTCTTATCTCCTATTCAACAGTTTTCTCTTACCGAAAAAAACAATTATGTTTTTATTGAAAACTTTCCAATAAACTCTCTTCCAAGTATTAAAATAGTTTTAGATAAGAAAAAATCTAAAGTTGAAGTCAACGATTTTAAGGTTGAACGGTCAGACAATAGTGTTCAAGGAGAATTACTATACACAAGACTTTTTCTAATGCTTTCTGAGATTAAAAAATGTTCATTTGATATTAGAAATATAGGTCTTCCTCCATTTAATTTTAGTTTTGCAGAATTATCAGAAGAAGAAAGAACTAATATGCTCCGTCGTGCTAAGTTAGCTCGAAAATTGCGATTTCTCGAATTATTTTTCAAAACGACATTCAATCTTCCAGAAAACTTTGATGCGAATGATCTTAGACAAATAGAAATATTATTTCGTGGAATAACTGAAGGAGAATTTTCAATTCCTGTTGATAGGTCAATAACAGTCTTTAATTACAAAACAAGCAAAGAAGATTTACAAAATATTTCAGTTTCCTCTAAAAGAGAGTTCTCTTTTGAATTGAATGAGGATTTATTGGTTTTAGGTAAATTGTTTTCCGTTGGAAAAATGATTTTTAAGATAAAAAAAGGTTCAATAGCAAATCCGAGAGTTCTCATAAATCTTAGAAAAGGAGAAACCATTCCTGAACTACGGTTAAATATTTTTGATTACCAAATTCACCATTGTTTTGAAAAATATAAGAACTCCGAAAGGCTTTTGAAAAACAAACAAAATCTTGAACGATTCAAAAATGATTTGCGTAAAGAGGAATCTGAATTTTTAATAGATTTACTTGATGAGAGTCTTGCCCAAGAAATTACAGATAAAATTGCAATTGAGATTGTTACCGGATGGATGCAGTTTTATGATTTTCCAGATAGATATACAGTCGGAGAACCTGTTTTAGAAAAAAATCAATGGCGTGTTCCAATTTGGCTGACTTACCCAAATGATAAAGGTGTTTGGTTAGAAGATGCTTTTGTAAATTTCAGGACAGGAAATATTGAAATTTCGAGTTCTGCCAAAGCACTTCGGGAAAAAGGAAAAAGCAAAGCTAAGGAGATTTTTAGTGTCGTCTAAGCCTTCTCTCATTTTTCAGCCTGACGATTTTTCTTGTGTCCCAACTTGTCTTTTGATGGTATTAAAATCTTTCGGTTGCGACCCGCCAATGTATGAACTTCGAGAACTCTGCAAGTGTGATGAAGAAGGAACTCAACCCGATAATGCAATTTCTGCGGTTAAATATTACTGATTTGAAAATTCTTTTTTCACATATTTGGAAAGACTTGATGAATTAGCAGAAGAACTTTCAAACGGTCTTTTTCCTATTGTCTATCTGCGATTTTCATCTCGAAACAGTCATGCTGTTGTAGTTGTCAACATTTCTTCAAATCTGGTTTCTGTCCTTGACCCTGAAATTGGAGAACGAGTTTTTGAAATTAGCGAATTTAGGGAAATCTGGTTTAATGCTAGAGCAACAACTATTGTACAGTCAAGGTTGAATTGACGGGTCAGAACCGCCTGCGGTAGCGGGTGGTTGAATGTCGCCAAACGAACATCTTACTTTGAAACTTAAACCATCTGCTACCGCAGACGGTTCTGACAAATCAGCCAATCCGTCAATTCAACCTTGACTGAACACTATACTTATTGAACCAATTCTTTAAATTTTTGTAATCTGACATCAAAAGTCCCGAAAGAGCCGGAAGTGATCGAAGAATTGATGAATAATACGAAACAGTAAAATGTTGAGAAAACCTCCATAAATATTTTATTTATGGTTATCCTCACCAAAACTCATAATTATGACAATTCAAGAATACCTGGAAAACATAAATAAAAGATTCAAAACCGGCATCTCACGCGAACACAGTTATCGCGGCGATTTGCAGACTTTGCTGGAAAGTTTGGCGACGGGCGCGTTGGCGACGAACGAACCGGCGCGAATCAAATGCGGCGCACCCGATTTTATTATTACCCGCCAAGACATTCCCGTCGGCTACATTGAAGCCAAAGACATCGGCAAAGATTTGTTGAGTAAAGATTTTAAGGAACAGTTTGACCGTTATCGCAAATCGCTGAACAACTTGATTATCACCGACTACCTCGATTTTCGGCTTTACGTTGACGGCGCATTTGTCACTTCCGTTAAAATTGCCGAGATAAACGGCGGCACGATTAAGTTTCTGCCGGAGAATTACGAACGTTTCGCCGATTTGATAAAAGATTTTGCGGCACATCGCGGACAGACGATAACCAGCCCGAAAAAGCTCGCGGAGATGATGGCGGGCAAGGCGAAAATGCTCGCGCAGATTATCGAACAGGCACTTAACAGCGACGAAGAAACGAACGCCGACAGCACGCTCAAAGAGCAGATGAAGGCGTTTCTCGATGTTTTGATTCACGACATCACGCCGAAGGAATTTGCCGATATCTACGCGCAGACTATTGCTTACGGAATGTTTGCCGCCAGACTTCACGACCCTGATTTAGATACGTTCTCGCGGCAGGAAGCGGCGGAATTGATTCCACAATCGAACCCGTTTTTGCGGAAATTGTTTCAGCACATCGCCGGATACGATTTGGACACGCGTATCAAATGGATTGTGGACGCGCTCGCCGATATTTTCCGCGCGACCGATGTTGCCGCGCTTCTGAAAAACTTCGGCACAGCGACCGAGACACGCGACCCGATTATTCATTTTTACGAAACATTTCTCGCCGAATACGACCCGAAACTGCGTAAATCGCGCGGCGTTTACTATACGCCTGAACCCGTCGTGGATTTTATCGTCCGCGCCGTTGACGACGTTTTGAAAACCGAATTTAATTTGCCCGACGGTTTGGCAGACACTTCCAAAACGACAATCACGCTCGACACGCAAACCGCCGACAGGCGTTCTTCGACAGGCTACAAGCAAATCGAAAAGGAAGTTCACCGCGTTCAGATTCTCGACCCGGCGACCGGAACGGGAACGTTTCTGGCGGCAATCGTCAAACATATTTACAAACAGTTTGAAGGACAGCAAGGAATTTGGAGCAGTTACGTCGAAAACGATTTGATTCCGCGCCTCAACGGTTTTGAACTGCTGATGGCTTCCTATACAGTAGCGCATCTCAAGCTCGATATGCTGCTGACCGAAACAGGCTACAAGCCTAAGAAAGACCAACGCTTCAAAATATATCTGACCAATTCGCTCGAAGAACATCATCCTGACACAGGAACATTATTCGCGGGCTGGCTGAGCCGCGAAGCCAATGAAGCCAACTACATCAAACGCGACACGCCCGTCATGTGCGTTCTCGGCAATCCGCCTTACAGCGGCATTTCACATAACAAAAGCGAATGGATTAGCAGTTTAATTGACGATTATAAATATGTGGACGGCACACATTTTAACGAGCGCAAACATTGGTTAAATGACGACTATGTAAAATTTTTGCGCTTCGGCGAACACTTTATTGAGAAAAACGGCGAAGGCGTTTTAGCATTCATTAACAATCACAGTTTTTTAGATAATCCAACATTTAGAGGAATGCGCTGGCACTTGCTTAATTCTTTCGACAAAATCTATATTGTTGACCTTCATGGAAACGCTTTGAAAAAGGAAATTTCGCCCGACGGTTCGCCTGATAAAAATGTATTTGATATTCAAGCAGGCGTATCTATAAATGTTTTCGTCAAGACTGGAAAAAAGAAAAAAGGCGCGTTAGCCAGCCTAAAACACTTTGAACTTTGGGGCAACCGCGAAAGTAAATATCAAGCCTTATGGGAAAACAATTTAAAGTCGTTTGATTTCAAAGATGTTGATTATACGAAGCCTTATTATTTTTTTCAGCCGAAAAATGAAACAGGAAAAAGCGAGTATGAAAATGGTTTTAGAATAGATGAATTATTTCCGAATAATAAAACGGGAATTGTCACTATGGGCGATGGTTTTATCATTGCCGAAACAAAAGCTGAACTTAAAGCGCGTTTGAAAGACTTTTTTGAAAATGACTATACCGAAGAACAATTAAAAGCCAAATTTAATTTAGGTAAAAATTATGCAGAGTGGCTAATAGGTAATAAAACATCAATTAAGGTAAGAGAAGAAGATTATGTAGAAATGGATTATCGTCCATTTGATACTAAATGGACAGTATTTGACAATAAATTAATTTGGAGATGGCGATTAGAAACAATGCAGCATTTTCTAAAAGGTGAAAATGTTGGTTTGGTCATTCCCAAAATCAATAAAGAAGATAATTGCTTTTTCATCACAAAACATATAATGGCGCACAAATTGTGCAGCGCATACGATTCAAATTCAGCTTTCCCGCTTTATCTCTATCCCGAAAGCAGCGCACAGCAGACTTTGCATCAAACCGCCGAAAGAACGCCGAACTTAAACGAGGAAATCGTTGATAAAATCGCCGCACGAATTGGCTTGACGTTTGTGAGCGAGAAAGAGGAAACCACCCCGTCGCTTCGCGCCACCCCTCCTTCAAAAGGAGGGGAGTTTGAGGAATTGCAAAAAGGGGAGTTTGAGGGAAAACTTGAAACAAAAAACTCCCCTCATGAGGAAAAACTTGAAACAAAAAGCCCCCCTCCTTTTGAAGGAGGGGTGTCCGAAGGACGGGGTGGTTTTGAAACTTCATCCGCATTCGAGTTAAAAGAAAAAATTAATAATCTGCCATACTTAAAAACTTTCAGGAAAGATTTAAGAAATAATTTAACTCCGGCAGAAGCCGCATTTTGGAAAGTCGTTAAAAACAAAAATTTCGAGGGCAGAAAGTTTAGGCGACAGCACAGCGTCGGCAACTACATTCTTGATTTTTACTGCCCGTCAGAAAAGCTGGCGATAGAACTCGACGGCGAAGTTCATTTCAATGATGCCGCCCGCGAATATGATTACGAGCGTAAATTGTTTTTAGAGCATTATGGAATCAAAGTGCTGCGCTTTGAAAATAAATTGGTTTTTGAAGAACTAAGTTGGGTGCTTGATGTAATTAAAAGTAATTTCGGGTGGAGTAAGACAACCACCCCGTCGCTTCGCGCCACCCCTCCTTTGGAAGGAGGGGAGCTTAAAATGAAAGGCGCGGAGCTTATGATGAAAGGCGCGGAGCTTATGAGTTTTGCGCCGATAGATGTTTTGGATTACATCTACGCGGTTCTGCATTCTCCTGCTTACCGCGAGAAATACAAGGAATTTTTGAAGATAGATTTCCCGCGCGTTCCCTATCCGAAAGATGCCGCGACGTTTTGGCGGCTTGTTGATTTAGGCGGCGAACTCCGGCGGATTCATCTACTCGACGCGCCCGCCGTTTCGCTCTTTATCACGACTTATCCGAACAGCGGCGACAATATCGTCACGCGTAAAATGACAACGGCGAGCATCGGCTTTGAATTGACCGATGCGGAAAACCAAACGGGCAAAGTCTGGATAAACGACGAACAGTTTTTCGATAAAGTGCCGATTGTCGCGTGGGAATTCTACATCGGCGGCTATCAACCCGCACAGAAATGGCTCAAAGACCGCGTTAATCGTGAACTCTCAGTTGAAGATATTCGGCATTATCAAAAAATAATTATTTCCTTAACAAAAACCGATAGACTAATGAAAGAAATTGATAAAATTGGATTAGAGTAACTATAATTCAATTTATGAGGTAATTTTATGCCGACCGATTTGCGCAAGTTGTCGCGGAAAAGATGTTGGTTTTATTGTAAAATCAAAAGCGAGGTGAATTTATGCAAACCGAAATTGCGCAAACCATTTTTGAAAAAGTGAAGATTCTTTCTTTGGATGAACAAAAAGAAGTTTTAGAGTTTGTCGAATCAATTAAAGAAGCAGAAAAACCGAAAAAACAATCGCTTCTCGATAAACTGGAAACGATAAGTAAGCGTGTGCCTGACGAAGTTTGGGCAACACTTCCAACGGACGGCGCGGAAAACATTGATCATTATCTTTACGGTGCGCCCAAGAAAACAAAATGAGCGACAAAGTTTTTGCCGACACACTTTATTGGGTTGCCGTTTTAAATCCGAAAGACCAATGGCATCGCCAGGCAATTGAAATGCGTAAACTGCTTGGCAATGTAAAAATAGTTACGACTGAAACCATTTTAGTTGAAGTTCTAAATTATTTTTCGGAATACGGCGCGTTAGCGAGACAATCTGCTGTTGATGCGGTTCGCACAATAATTGACGATGATGAAGTCGAATATTTTCCGCACATTTCTGAAAACTTCGAAAATGCACTAAATTTATATGAAAAGCGTTTGGACAAAGGTTATAGTTTGACTGATTGTGTTTCGATGCTGACTATGAAAAACCTTGAATTACAAGAAGTTCTTACACACGACAATCACTTTAAGCAAGAAGGTTTCACGATTCTGCTTTGAAACCATTTTAAGAAATGTCCTAAATACCGAGGCATCCGCATCGAAGACGACGTTTTAGTGACCAAAGACGGCAACCTCAATCTAACCGCCAAAGTGCCGAAAGATGCCGAAGCGATTGAAGAATTGATGGCGGAATCGAAATAAAAAGAGTAAAGTTGAATTATGCCATTTGATAGTTATCCAAGTCTAAATAGAGAATTACCGCCTGCACCTCCACCGATAAGTCCGTCACAAGATTTTGGTAAAACAGCCACTTCAAAGAATTTGGCTGAAAAATCTAACTATGTAAAATTTCAATCACTCTTAACTTTTCAAGGTGATATTGCAGTAAATAATTCTGTTTTCTTAACTCAAAATTTTTCTATTCAAGAAAAAAATGGGTGTGTATTTATTCAAAATTATCCGACTAATTCTTTACCTAAAGTAGAGATAGTTTTGGAAGTAAGAAACACAGAAAACCCTGTTAAGGAATTTAAAATCCGCCCTTCAGAAGATACTGTGCAAGGTGAAATTCTTTATACAAGACTTTTTCTATTAATCGAAGAAACTAAAAACTTCTCAATCAACTTTAAGGATCGAAATTTTTCTTCAATTGATTTCAATTTTTCTGAATTACCTTTGGAAGAAAAAAAGAAAATGCGGTTTAGAGCAAAACTATTTCGTAAGCTTGGATTTATAGAAAAGGTATTTCCTAATGCAAAATTCGTAGTTCCAAAAGATATTTCTCCGACTGACGCTAGACAAATAGAAATTTTATACAGGGGATTAACGGAAGGCGAGTTTTCGAGTCCTTTAGGAAATTCAATAACAGTTTTTAATTACAAATTAACCAAAGAGGATTTGGAAAATTTATCAATTCCTAAAAGAAAATCTTTTTCTTTTGAGTTTGACGAAGATTTATTAGTTTTGGGCAATCTCTTCCCAATTGGAAAGATGATATTTAAGGCTGATAAAGCCTCAATTGCCAATCCAAGAGTTCTCAAAAATTTTACGGAAGGAGAAACAGTTCCAAATTTACGGTTGAGCATATTCGATTATCAAGTCAATCATCGTTTTGAGAAATATTTGAATAAGGAAAGATTTCTGAGAAACAAACGTAAATTGGAGCAATTCAAAAATTCTTTACGTCAAGCAGAACCTGCATTTTTAGTAAATCTAATAGATGAACCACTGGCAGAGATTACGGAAAAATCTGCGATAGAAATAGTTGAAGGTTTGTTGCAATATCACGATTTTCCTGACCGCTTCTCGGTGTTAGAACCTAAACTTGAGAAAAATCGGTGGCGGGTTCCAATTGGACTAACCTATCCAAAGCATCAACCAATTTGGTTGGAAGACGCTTTTGTTGATGTGCAGACCGGAAAATATCAAATGAAACTTTCATTTGATAAATTACTCAAGAAAGGAAAAGAGAAGGCAAAGGAGGCTTTTCCTCTTGGATAAACCTCCTTTCTATCGTCAAATGCACTCCTCGTCTTGTGTTTCAGCCTGTCTTAGAATGGTTCTGGATTTTTATGGTGTTGAAAAAACCGAGTTTCAAATTAGAGAGTTATGCGAAGATGATGGCACGGGAGTAAAACCATCAAAAATTGTAGAAGTAATTATAGAATTGGGCTTCAATTGCTATAAACCGGACAACTTAACTTTTGAAGAATTAAAAGAGTATGTTTCAGATAAATTGTTTCCGATAGTTTATTTGCGATTTAATCCCGAAACTCAATATTCTCATGCAGTTATTGTTTATAAAATATCAAAAGAAAAAGTATTCATTCTTGACCCCGAAGACGGAGAACGTGATTTTGATATTGATCGGTTCACAGAGCTTTGGTCGCAAAATATCACAATTGTCATTGAGAAAAAACAGTAACTTTTCTTTTCAATTTTCCCCATATCGTTATGCCGTCGCACTTGCGTAAGAAAAAATAAAGGCATAAATTATGAAAATGAACTTTGCTTTAATCTCGATATTGATTTTCGTCCCGGCAGTTTCGGGCTTTGGGCAAAGCAATTCGTGGAAGGGCTTAACGCCTTTGCGCTCGACGCGGACTGATGTTGAAAAACTTCTCGGACAACCGAAAAAAAAGAGTTACGACGATTGTTGTGATTATCAAATCGAAAAAGACTCGGTGAAAGCCGATTATGCAGAACGCCAATGCGATGAAGGTTGGGATGTTCCAAAAGACACTTTAATTAATATTTTTTTCTTGACAGCCCGAAAGAGCCGAAAGTAATTGAAGAATTGATGAATAACGGAAAGAGTTGAGGTGATTTTATGCCAACCGATTTAGTGCAAATTGTCGCGGAAAAGATGAGGGAGTTGCCGATTGAGAAACAGCAAAAGGTTTTGGATTTTGTTGATTCTCTGCTCGAAGAAAATAAAAAAACTCTTTATGAAGCAATTGCCGAGCGAGTCCGCAATTTATCTGCTGAAACTTTGGAAAGACTTCCGACCGATGACGCAGAAAACATTAACCGTTATCTTGACGGCGCGTCCAAGAAAACGAAATAAGCGGGAAGTTCCCCGTAGATTCAATCAAAATTCGCTCTAGTTCGGAATCAAGACCAGCCCTTTTTGATGTTCGGCGGCGCGGTGGCAGGCAACCGCAAATTTCTTCAAGGAGTGAATGGCTTTCGGGTCGGTCGCGGTTTCGAGCACCCGATCACATTCTTCGCGAAGTTGTAAGACCTCGGCGGGCGTGTATTCAACCTTCTTGTCGGTGTCGTTGGCGCGTCCGATGAGCGGATAATCGGCCATAACTTTTTGCATTGATTCGTTGTAAAGTTCGATTTGCTGATCAACGCTATCGGCCTTGATGCTTTCCCATCGCGGAACGCCGATGCCTTCAAAATATAAGGCTTCGATGTCTTCGGGGCGAATGTCATAGCCGAGGTATTCGGTATCAGCCGAATCGCCGGTCAAATTTACCGTCAAAGACCCGTAACCGCGTAATTCTTTTGTAAATTCCTGTTCGAGTTCGCTGATCTGCGATAGATATTCGTTGTTCATTTTGATTTCTTCCTTTCTGCCTGACAAAATTTTACTGCAAAGTTTTTATAGCTTATCTCAATTGCTAAAAAAAAAGAAGAAACACAATTAATTAAAAGTAATGGCTCAGTAAAAAGTTAAAGAAATATCTATT
Source organism: Acidobacteriota bacterium (assembly GCA_031431735.1). Classification (GTDB taxonomy): domain Bacteria; phylum Acidobacteriota; class Blastocatellia; order Pyrinomonadales; family Pyrinomonadaceae; genus JAFDVJ01. Next base: position 10,330 of record JANPDZ010000860.1, read on the forward strand.
GCCGACGCGCAAGCGAAATAAACTTCGGAGTAACGCGCCTGACTGTCATTCGGAATAAGTGAAAAGCGATAGGTGATAAGTGGCTTTCACCTATCACCTATCACTTTTCACCTATCACTTATTCCGAATCTAATCGCTTTTATTGCTTACTTTAATTTTCAACTTCTCAAACTAAAATAAACAAAAATTGATTTGTTTCTTACTCGATTAGCGCGTGCGCAGTTTTAACTTTTTATTGAGGCATTACAGTTAAAAGTCGGGAAACTATCAGTAGAGCGAGCGGCATTGGGTGCTTTTGCTGATCGGAAATCTTTATTCTTAATCAGAACCGATGACCGCTTGTTATGCTAATTATTTCGGTAAAATTTTATAATTTTTTGATTGAGAAGGTCGCCGCGTAGCCGTTTTTATCAATGCGGATGTCTGAGCGCGGATACGGCGTGACGTTGCCGAGTTTTATCTCGTAGCCATCAAATCTGACGGATTTTGGTTCGAGATTGGTGTTCAGTTCAAAGGTTTTTGACGCGCCTTTGCGATTGGTCACTTTGATTGTCACCTTCGCGTTTCCCGCCCAAACGCAGTCCACGCCCTGCGGACAGCGCGAATCTTCGACCGAGACGAATTTGATCGTCAGTTTACTGCGCGAAGCTTTCTTCTGTTTGTTGACAGTGACAGTAACTTGCTGGGTGGTTTGCGCGTTGACGGTCAGCACACTGCCGAAAATAAAAGTTAAAATCAAACTTAAAAATAATGTTCTCATAATTTCCTCCAAATCTTTGCAATCAAAGTTTTCCGATTGCATTCCCTTTGAGGTTTAATTTGCTTTCGGCGTTGTCACAAAAATATTCTTCAAACACATAAACCTTATGGAGTCAACCATTTGGTGCATAACTCTCCGTTTTCGTGCCATTCAAAAAGCGAACGCCGGTGGCCTTTGACGTTCAATTCAAAACAATCAATCGAATTAATCGTCGAAGTTATAACGACGAAATTCGCTTTTCCGAGTTCGCTTTCCGCGGACGTCGGTTTGCGGTTGATCAGATCTTCGGGCAAGCCGGTCGTCGGTCGTTTGCTCTCGTGTGTCGGAGCTTCGCCAACGTAGCAACGGCGCGAAAAAAGTTCGGTCGCGAGCCATTGTTCCTCGTGCAAATCGCCGTCGGTATGAATCGTCGCAATGCCTTTGACGCGCACCTGAAATTTTTCCTGCGGATGATAAAAAAGCCAATAGACATTCGGGTTGACGCGGAGTTCGGCGATTTTTGGGCTTCCGCTGTGAGCGTGAAAAGCAAGACGTGGCGGTCGGCGCCAAAAGCAGCGCAGAACAACGATCCGCAAGCTTGGCTCATTATCGGCGATCGTTCCGAAAACAGGCGTGTGAAACGGATGATTGCGGTCAAGCGTTCCCAAATCCAAATTCTTCCAGATCTTCTTTAAAATTTCGCCGTGTGAAACCGGCTTTTCCCACATATCGTTCATAGATGTCAGATGCCGGATGTTAGATTTTAGTCTTTGTTCAATGAACGCATAAGCCCATTGAGAAGACGTCCGACTTCATTAAGTTTGTCTTTTAATTCGTTATGATTTTCCTTGCTAAGATAACCAATCCGAAAAGATAATTCTAAATGCGTATCGAGTTCCAGCAAAGAACCTCTCGCATTAGCCAAAAACTGTTGAAACTCTTTGCTGAAACGTCTTCCTTGTCCTTCAGCAATATTCGCTGGAATTGATGCCGATGCTCTGCGAATTTGACTTATCAAACCGTAGGTTTCTTCTCTCGGAAAAGATTTTGTCAAATTATAAACCCGAACGGTTA
>JANPDZ010000861.1:0-6590 GCA_031431735.1 Acidobacteriota bacterium
CAAAATTTACTTTACGGTAATGCGTAAGTAAAAAGTTATGACTGGAGCGCAATCCGTCCCAAATGCCATGAGCGTCGCTTCGACGCGAAAAAGCCATGTTAATTTTTAGGCACTAAACCGGCAAACGTCATTTTCGCGCTCGCGCGCTCAGGCAACCGGGACGGATTGCGCTCCAGTCGCTAAAACTTATCACTGACGCATTACACTTTACGGACTAATTATTTCCCCTGATCACCTGACATAAGGTATAATTTTTCCAAACAATTGAATAATTCCGTGAGAAAGACCTTCAAAGGAGCAAAAATAAGGGATGTGTGAGAATTTTCCGACCTATATCACCGAAGAATTTCAAGAACCATTGACCGAAGACGAAGCTGCACTGCTGAGCGCAGATGATTTATCCACGCTCGGCCGATCGCGGCGCGATTTTTTGGGCAAAGCCAGTTTAGCAGCGGTAGCCGCGCAGCTTCTATTGCACGACCAAGCCTTTGCATTAAAATTTATGAGTGATACGCCTGTTACAAATAGCACCGTCAGCGAGCTTGCAATGACCGTCAAAATGACGATCAACGGCACGGAAAAAAGCGTCGCGATCGAGCCGTATGTAACTTTGCTCGACGCGCTCCGCGAACGTCTGCAAATGACCGGAACCAAAAAAGGCTGCGATCACGGACAATGCGGTGCCTGCACGGTAATTATTGACGGCAAACGCGTTCTGTCGTGTCTGACTTTGGCGGCACAAGCCGAAGGACAAAGCATCACAACTATCGAAGGCATTGCCAAAGGCGACACGCTTCATCCAATTCAGGAAGCTTTTATCACACACGACGGTTTTCAATGCGGTTACTGCACGCCCGGCCAGATCTGTTCGGCAGTTGCGATGATAGATGAAGCAAAACGCGGCGAGATAAGTTATGTTTCGACCAACATTTCAAAAAAACCTTCGATAAAACTGAGCGACGAAGAAATTCGCGAACGAATGAGCGGAAACTTATGCCGCTGCGGATGTTATCCGCACATTGTTGACGCAATCAAAGAAGTAATGAGCGGCAAAGCGGAGGTCAAATCATAATCAGGGCAAACGCATCTAAATTTAGAATTTAAGCATTGAAGTCAAAGCCAATAAAAATAAGGCTTGAACATGCTTTTTGGGCAAAGTAAAAAAAAATATTTGTAAAATTTTGACTAATAATCATCGCATTATTTAAGAAATTACGTGTCTAATTTACTGCAAAGGCGTATAAAACCTTTGTTTTCAAAAAAATTAAGATGCGTTTGCCATACCCAAGTTATTCGGAATTGACTTTTTGTTTTAGCTGTGAGACATTGTTTATGACATCAGGAGAGGCGCAAGTTATGCGCCCAGCAACCTTTAGAAATTAAGGTGCTTAGTGAAGAGACATTCACGATGTGCTGGAGTTAATCTTAACTTCAGAAATTCGAAAGTTTCTAAAGACCAACAACTCTTGATGTGAGTTATTGGTCTTTTTTAATTCCTGATGTATTTGCCATTTAAAAAAGGAGAATACGTCAAATGAAATATCCATATCTTGTAACCCGTGCAATTCCGGGATTTTACTTAAACACCAATATAAATTTTGTTAAAGACCCGACTTCGATTTCCAATAAAAGTTCAGGAATAACCGTTCATTGGGAAAAAGTTGTTTATGACAGCGATGGTAAAATTTCCGATGATTGCCGGACTGCTTTGCAGTCCATCGCCGCTGAACGATCCCAAAAATTCAAATTAAGGGTTTGTCTCGTTTATAGTGAAAGCGATTGTGATTATCTCGAACCGAACGGAACTATTTCCGTTTCTACACAACCGCCGTCTGCAACTTTACGGCTTGCTGACGGCGAATATCAAAGCAATTTCAAAACCGAGAAAGGAAAGATCAAGGTTGATTTAACACATGTTAAGAATGCTGAAAATAAACCGGAGAAAAGAAAAAGATCGTTAAAACAAGATAATTTGTTGGGCATTTTGCTTCTGGTCTTTTCCATGTTTTTATCAGGATGCGGCATTAGTACGGGTTCTGCAGAATCCAGAACCCGCGGTCGGCAACTTCCGGTTCCAATACCCCCAAAATGCGTTCAAAGCAATGAAGCGAAATCACAGATTGGACGAACAACCTGCATCAGCGGGAAAGTGGCAAATGTAACTTATATTAACAGGATTAAAGGAAAACCGACTTTTATCAATTTTGACAAACCATATCCGAATCAGAGTTTAACGATCGTTATCTGGGGGGCTGATCGCTCCAAATTCGGCGATCTGAAAGCACTTGAGGGTAAAGAAATCGAAGTCAAAGGACAGGTTGAAAAATATAGTGCAACACCGCAGATCATCGTCACGGAATTAGATCAAATTCTAAATTCCGGGTTGATTCCGCCAGATCCTTCGAAAAAAAAGAAAGTACAAAAAAAAGGAAAGGCTCCTGGTTCTACCGCCCGGTGCAATGACGGTTGGATCAGCTACAGCAGTTCAAGAAAAGGAACCTGTTCGCATCACGGCGGCGTAGCGGTTTGGTTTTGACGGCATTTTTCGCGTGCCGTATAGACTTGTATTTCAGAGTACAGTTCAAATAAAATGAAAAAAAATGAAAAAATTTGAGATAACTAATGAAAATGGAAACATCCTGATCTCGTTCAATGGTGAAGAGTGGATAATTGATGAAGATTTCACTGAGGATACCGAATTGACAATTGCTCATAATCTTGTTGAGGAAAGTCCGTTTCAGCTCTACAGGATTCTTGACGAAATCGGCGATGCGGATAACCTGATCGAGGAGATTTCGCAAAAATCGTCGGAAATGAAGAAGCTATTTGATGATTTTCGAAGAGATAAAACTCGACTTAATCAAAGAACAGTCCTCTACAGCAAATATGGCGTGGGGCTGTTCGATGAATTTACCGATATTTTGGCGATCAGCAGTAATCTGGATGAAGGATTGATGGTCGAAACAACAATTGAAGATCACAGTTTTGATGAAGAGTTTGGATCGAGAAATGCGCTCGGTGAAATTAAGGTCGAAAGCTCTGGAAACATCTTTACAGCCCGACAGTTATATGACGCTATCCTTTCCGCGACTTCAGACTGTTTTGGCCGTTGGGAAAGTATTGAATGGACCTGGGATGAAATCATCGCTAACTTGGCATTCGACAGCCCCGAACTTGTCGAAGAACTGGAAGAGTTGGTAAAAACACCAAATTCCGACGACCTTGAAAAAAAGCTGAAAACCAATGAAGAAACTAAATGATGAATTTACCGGAATGACGAACGCTCAAATACTCAACGAACTTTTTGCCAATGAAAAAATAAACATAAAAAGAGGTGCGATTTTCGACAAACCGTCACAAAGGGCTATCATCTTAATCGATTTTGACCGAATCGAAGGAATGATGCTCGGTCTGGCCGTTGGCGACTCACTTGGCAATAGTTCGGAAGGAATGACACCGGCAGACCGGAACGAGCGTTTCGGTGAGATTCGCGATTATCTGCCTAATGCCTATGCCGACAATCGGTCGGTCGGGTTGCCCTCGGACGACACTCAACTGGCTTTTTGGACTCTCGAGCAGATCATCGCGGACGGCGGCAAGTTCATCCCCGAAAATGTCGCCAGCCGTTTTTGCCGGGAAAAGATTTTTGGCATCGGGCGGACAGTTCGAGAATTCACTTACAACATTTGGACGGGTAAACCGTGGCATGAAAGCGGTCCGAAATCAGCCGGCAACGGTGCGCTAATGCGAATTGCTCCGATCCTGATTCCACATTTGAAAACTGTGGATGAAAATCTCTGGGCTGACACCGCACTCTGCGCGATGATCACGCATAATGATTCGGCTTCGATCGCTTCATGTGTCGCGTTTGTCAACATTATTTGGCAACTGCTTGGAATGTCCGCCCCGCCTGAACCTCAATGGTGGCTTGAAACCTTTGTCAAGACGCTTGATGATCTCGAAATAGATGACAACTACCGCCCGCGCGGCGGAGATTTTACGAAATTCCGCGGTTCGCTCGGAGGGTTTGTCAAAGAGCAAGTCGGAAACGCTTTTGCAAGAAATCTTTCAGTCGTCGAAGCTTGCAATTCGTGGTATTCCGGTGCTTATCTATTGGAAACCGTGCCTTCAGTGATCTATATTCTGATGAAGCATGGGAATGATCTTGAAGAGGCAGTCGTGAGAGCCGTCAACGACACTCGCGATAACGACACGATCGCAGCGATTGTCGGCGCAGTTGTCGGTGCCCTGCACGGTAAAAACAAAATACCTGAAAGATGGCTGAAAAATCTGTTGGGTCGCACCGGTGAAGATGACGATGGAAAAATCTTTGAAATTCTAGGATCAATTAAAACAGGAGAAATAATTTAATGGGAACATTGGAAAAGGCAATCGAAATAGCCGCGCAGGTTCACCGTGGACAAAAAGATAAAGCCGGCGCATCGTATATTCTGCATCCGCTCAGACTGATGATGCGGATGCAGACGGAAACCGAAATGATGGTCGCTGTCCTACATGACGCGGTCGAGGACAGTCGTGGTCACGGTGAAAATAAATGGACTTTTGGAAGACTTCGTGAATATGGTTTTTCTGAAGAAGTGATTGCAGCACTTGAATGTGTTACAGATAAACCGGGTGAAAGTTATGATGATTTTATTCGTCGTGCGTCGCAAAACCCGGTCGCCCGCCGCGTCAAGATCGCCGACCTCGAAGACAATATGAATATTCTGCGCATCGGTGAACTGAAAACAAAAGATCTGGAACGGCTCGAGAAATATCATCGGTCATGGCAGTTTTTGAAATCGAAAAACGTGGAATAAAACTCTGGAGGGAGATTAGAAACTTAGAGCAATGCCGAATGAAAACCTGCTTGCGCAGGTAAATGAGGTTTAGTGAGTTATTATAATCAGGGCAAACGCATCTAAATTTTTCATCGGCGAATAATGCTCAGAGTAAATTTAAATAAGGCTTTAAAGCATCTTTTTAGCTATAAGCAGACAAAAACCTGTTGAACTTTTTATTGAAAATCACCAATTTTTCAAGGTTTTTCGTAGCGTAAATTATTGCAAACACGCGGAAAGCCTTTATTTTCAGTAAAATTTAGATGCGTTTGCCATATTGCATCTTGCATTACATTGTTTAATAGTTTTATTATTGAGTCCACTCCGAAAACCCTTATTTGATAGAAAAATCGTTCAATCGTTGAATTTGCAGTTTTGTAAGCTATTGAAAACAAAGAATTTCAAAAATGGTAAAATTCAATTTTAAGACCAAAACCTGTAAAAATGACTTTTCGGAGTTGACTCATTATTTCGGCACTAAAACTTTTCATCTTAGAAATTAAGAGGTATAACCTAATGAAATTAAAAACTTGTCCAAATTGCAGTCGCTCATATTCGGATATTTCATTATCTTATTGTTTGGAAGATGGGTTTGTACTGTCTGCCCCAAATAATTTTTCTCCCGTCACTCAGGAATACGAAGATGAGAATGATGTTGAAACTGTAGTTCGTAGTCTAAATCAATCGAAAAAAAACCAATCCTTTTCAATAACTCTTTCGGGAAATGAAATTTATTTTGGTGAAAATTATTCAATTAGTTTTCAGAGGACATTGCGAATTCCAGATGATGGAAATCAATATCCATTACCTCCTTCATTAAAGGAATTTCCAATTTATAAAGTTTCTAATTATCCAAATAAAGTCCCAGAATCTTGGAATCAACATGGTGGCATATTTATTCCAATGTATCAACGAGAAGCTCTTTGGCTTAAATTTTCATCAGTTAATTGGAAACCTTGTGCCATTAAAGTAGCCGCAGGAAAAATAAATGCAATTACAGGAAAATCTTGGAATCAATCTATATCAAGAGAAGAGCAAGATTATGTTGTATGTCCTCCACAGCCTTGGCTAGATGGATTTAAAACAGGGCATAGTGTTGTTAGACAGTTTGTTGCAATGCCATTAGGAATGGGCTATACAGTCGAAGAACAATTAACAGGAAAAGATGAATTTGGGGGAATTCAAATAATTGTTTTTAATGCCAAATCTGGAATGTTCCCAGATGCACCTCCTGAAATTAAACCTCCTGAAAAACGCTCTTATGAAACACCTGTAATAGAATTTGCAAATAAAGCATATGATTCTGACCGTAGAGAAATGGGATTAGCTGCGGGCGGAAAAATAAATCAGAAAATTTATCCAGATGAGTATGGTGCTGCAATTTGGGATGAGCAATATTACGGCAGAGTATATGTTCACATTGTGAATAGTGAGATGTTCAAGAAAATTACGGGATTAGAAGCACCTGACACTCCTATTTCGGCTGAAACATATACAAGATATGGTTTACCTTGGTTTAAGGTTTATGATGAAAACAAAAAGGATGTTCCTATAAATGAGGAGCTTTATACAGTCAAGTCTGTCGGATTAATAGATAAAATGAAAGGAATTTTTTCAAAAAAAGATAACAAACCAATATCAATTCTTGATGAACAAATTAAAAAGGTAAATCCCAACGAAATTGATGATGGAGATTGGTAGTTGAAAAATTTATTTTCTCCACTTAGGAACGTGTAAAAAATAACTTAT
>JANPDZ010000862.1:0-6058 GCA_031431735.1 Acidobacteriota bacterium
ATGATGTTTTCGGGTTATTACAAAGACGCAGAAAAAACGGCAGAAATGTTTGATAAAAACGGCTGGCTGAAAACGGGCGATTTGGGCGCGTTGGACAAAGACGGTTTCTTGCGCATTACGGGAAGAAAGAAGGAAATCATCGTTTTATCGTCGGGCAAAAACGTCGCGCCCGCATTAGTCGAAAATCTTGTTAAAGAAAATCATCTCATCAGCCAATGCTTTCTTTACGGCGACAGCAAAAGCTACTGCGTCGCCCTTGTTACGTTAAATCAAGCGGAAGCCGAAATGTTTGCGAGAGCGAATGGAATCGCGTATCAGGAGTTTTCCGAATTGACGCGGGATAAAATCGTTTACGATTTGATCAAACAGAGTGTCGAAAAAGCCAATGCGCGGCTTTCGTCTTCCGAACAGATTAAAAGATTTATCATTTTGGAACGGGATTTTTCGCTCGAAGAGAACGAAATCACGCCGACAATGAAGGTTAAACGCAATGTCGTCAGCGAAAAGTTTGCCGATACATTGCAGAATTTGTATCACACACGTGAAAATTAATATTTTACATTTGATAATTTATAAGAGTTATACCGTTGATAAAAAATGATTGAAAATACAAAGAAACCGTAAAACAGACTGTTAGTCTGTTTAAAACCGCTGCCAAAGGTTTCAAGCGGCAGACAAAACAGACTAACAGTCTGTTTTACGGTTTATGAAAATTTTTCGACGACGAAACTCCTAATTTAAATAATGGTACTGCGTAAGACTGTTTCACTACTGTTTAAGTCAATCACGGAACCCCGGAAGTCTTTCAGAGTTGTAAAAAGCTGTTTCAAGGTAATGAAAAACTCTTTCAGGGTTATGAAAAACTCTTAATCAGAAGTGTCAAAGGCTTTAACGGTTCTGTAAAAGTCTTCGGCACAACCCTGAAAGACTTAAGCGGTTCCGTATAAGTCTTTCAGGGTTGTGCCGAAGACCTTTGCACCGGTCTGAAGTTCTTATTCGTGACCGGCACATTGATAAAGGCTTGAGGATGAAAAATATATGTTAAAAAGAAAAAGATTCAGTATTTTGTTGGTTTTATTGATTTCGTCGCTGTTTTCCTTTTCCGTTCTCGCGCAAAACGCGCCGCAGGACAAAAGCGTGATGATCTTTGGCGCGAAGATCCGTTATCTCGAAGCCGGCGACGCGACAAAACCGACCGTGATTTTGCTTCACGGACTAGGCGCGAGCGCGGAAAGCTGGCAATTCAACATCGCGGCGATCGCGGCAAATTATCACGTTATCGTGCCCGACCAAGTCGGTTTCGGTAAATCCGATAAACCGCTGATCAAGTATCGCATCGGGACGTTTGTTGATTTTCTCGACAAATTTATGGCGGAACTCAAGATCGAAAAAGCCTCGCTCGTCGGCAATTCGATGGGCGGCTGGGTTTCCGCGCTGATGGCGATCAAGTATCCGAACCGCGTCGAGAAGATAGTTTTAGCTGACGCCGCCGGATTGCTGCCCGCAGGCGATATAAATTTCGACGACATCTATCAACTGAACAATTCGACCCGCGACGAGATCCGCGCCAATCTCAAACGCATTTTCGCCAATCCTTTGTATGCCAATAACGAAGCACTCGTTGACCAGTTTATGACGGTGCGCGTGACGACCGGCGACGGCTATACGATCAACAGCATCATTGATTCAATTAAACGCAAGGAAGATTTTGTTGATACGCGGCTCAGCGAGATAAAGAAACCGACGCTGATCATCTGGGGCAAACAGGACGGACTGATCCCGGTGACGGACGCCGCGAAATTCAACAAAGGAATCGCGGGTTCGCAAATCATCATCTTCGACCCGTGTGGTCACGTTCCGCAGTTTGAAAAATTCGCAGATTTCAACAAAGAAGTCCTGAAATTTCTGGGCGCGAAATAATGGAAAACAACTTGCAAAAAGAACAAACTGCTGCTGCGTATTCGTGGTATGCGCTCGCGCTTTTGATGGTTGTTTATATTTTGAATTTTCTCGACCGCACAATAATTTTCATCCTCTTTCCGCTCATCAAAAAGGAATTGATGTTTTCCGATATTGAGCTCGCTTTACTCGGAACTACATCTTTCGTCATTTTTTACACACTTCTCGGAATTCCGTTCGGGCGCATTGCCGATAAAGGTTCGCGGACAAAAATTATTGCGATCGGCATCGCAGTTTGGAGTTTGTTTTCGGGTTTGACGGCGTATGCCGATAGTTTTTGGACGCTTTTCGCGTGCCGCGTGATGGTCGGAGTCGGCGAAGCAACGCTCGGTCCGGCGGCGATTTCCCTGCTTTCCGATTATTTTCCGCCGGCAAGACGCGCAACCGTGACGAGTATTTATTCGATGGGAATCGCGATCGGCGCCGGACTTGCCGCGCTTCTCGGCGGCGCACTCAGTCAATACGGCTGGCGGACGGCGTTTATGATCGTCGGGTTTCCGGGAATAATTTTTGCCCTGCTGGTTTACTTTCTGCGTGAACCCGAAAGGCAAGTTCAATCGCCGAAAGTTGAAGAAAATTATTCGGGAAACGATTGGCGCAAACTTCTTTCAAACAAAACTTTCGTTTTGCTTTGCATCGGCTACGCCCTGCTCGGTTTGGCGACGAACAATCTTTCGATTTGGGGCGCGACATTTTATGCGCGGCTGCATAAATTCGATTTGGCGACCATCGGTTTCTGGGGCGGAATTTTAACTCTGTCGGCGGGCATTCCGGCAACGCTTTTCGGCGGCGTGATTGCCGATTGGTTTCGACGCAAATCAAAAGGCGGACGAATGATCTACGGCTCGATCTTGTCTTTAATAAGTGTTCCCTTCTGGCTTTTACTTATTTTTACGGACAATGTTTATTTGATCTTGCTCGCGAACTTTGGCTTGCTTTTCGCGGCACTCGGCTGGCTCGGCGCGGCGGCGGCGGATGTGACCGAAATCGCCGGTGTGAATCTGCGCGGTCTGGGGATTGCGATTTATTTTTTCAGCGTCAACATCGCGGCCTATCTGATCGGCTCAAACCTAATCGGCTTCTTGAGCGACAAACTCGGCGCGACGGAAAATCCGGCGATGATGCGTTACGCACTACTTGTTTGCCCGATTGCCTGTCTGCTGAGCGCGATTTGTCTTTTCGTCGGAAGCAAAACTCGCCATGATTAAGCTGAATAAAAAAAAGACCTTCGCGGCATAGTTATTGCTTACTTGAAAATTATCAAAAATTTTAAGATTTTTGCCCACGCGCACACACGCGCGCACAAACGAAAAAAATCATTTTAATCAAATCTTTTTTCTTGTTTTCGTGCGTGCGCGTGTGTGCGCGTGTGGGCAGATTTTCTTAGTTTTCAAAGCCCTCGCAATTTTTAGACCGCTCAGTAATGAGTTTATTTCGTTTGCTTCGTAGGCATTAAATCTTTCCAAAACTTTTTATAGGGGCGATATGAACTGCCAAACGACACTGAAATTTGGTAGCATTTAGTTTTGCGCCCGATGGACGAAATTATTTCACAACCCGAAAATTCATATGCACCTCACATTGCGCTTTTTGCGGTGCAGGTCTTTTTCGGAACGGCGACTGTTTTGGGCAAATTTGCGCTGCTCGCTTTTCCGCCGTTTGCACTGGTCGGGTTTCGGATCGGCGGCGCGGCACTGGCGTTTTGTTTTCTGCAGAGAATGCGCGGGACGCTCGCCCTCGACAACCGCCGCCATTATTGGCAGTTTGCGCTGTTTGCCCTGATCGGCGTGACGCTCAATCAATTGCTTTTTTTTAAGGGTTTGTCGCTGACAACCGCCGTTAATACCGCGCTCATTTCGGTGACGATTCCGATCTTTGCGATTCTCATCAGCGTCATTATCGGCACCGATTTTCTATCGCGGCGTAAGGTTTTGGGGATTGCCGTGGCGGCGTTCGGCGTGATCTATTTAATAAATCCGGGTAAAGCGAGCTTCGGTTCGGAGACGACGCAGGGCGATATTCTGATCGTTCTGAACAGTCTTTGCTACGCGATCTATCTGGGCATTTCAAGACGTCTTCTTTCTCATTACGGCGCACTTAAATCAATTGCGTGGATGTTTATGTTTGCGAGTTTGATAAATGTGCCGATTGGTCTGTTTTCGTTGCAAACGGTCAATTTGCCGGAAGTTTCGTTGAATTCGTGGGGTTTCGTCGCCGGACTTGTGATCTTTCCGACGATTCTGGCTTACTTTTGGAACGCGTGGGCTTTGTCGCGGGTCGAACCTTCGGTCGTTGCGGTTTATATTTATCTCCAACCGCTGATGGGTTTTTCAGCCGCCGTTCTTTTTCTTGGTGAACATTTTAGTGTTCGGCTTTTGATCTCGGCGATGTTAGTTTTCACGGGCGTATTCCTGGTAACAAGAAAGAAATTTAACACACAGGCGCAAAGTGTCGAAGGCGCAGAGGGTCTTTAGCTATTTTTACAAAACTTTTATTGACGCGTTTGAAAGTTAAGAAATGGGACGCAGACGAACGCGGATTAAGCGGATTCACGCGGATTTGATTTAAAATTTTATTGAATGAATCCGCGCAAATCAGTCGAATCCGCGTTCGTCAGCGTCCTATTTTCTTCCTCACTTCCTTTAATTTAACTTTTCAAACTGCGTCTTTGCGGTTAAATCACCTGTCCGCCGATAATGGTCAAAGCAACATTTCCCTGATCGTCAAGTGCACCTAAATCGGCGCGTTTTCCGACCTCGATCGTGCCGTGCGAACTTTCCAATCCTAATAATTTAGCGGGATTTGCGCTCGCCATTTTTGATACTTGAGTGTTGGAAACGCCAAGCGACAGATACATTTTGACGGCATCGAGCAGAGTGATAACGCTTCCCGCGATGCTTCCGCGTTCGTTTTGTGTTTTGCCGTTTTTGACGGAAATCTTTTCGCCCCAAAGCTGAAATTGACCGTCGCCGAGTCCGGTCGGCGCAACCGAATCGCTGACGAGCAGTAGTTTATCAGACGGTTTATTCCTTTGGGCGAATTCAAGCATTCGGGGCGCCACGTGAATTCCGTCAGCGATGATCTCGCAGGAAATTTCGTTCTTTGTCAAAGCCCATCCCGCGACGCCAATTTCGCGATGATGAACCCCCGTCATCGCGTTAAAAAGATGCGTGACGTGCCGGGCGCCCGCTTCAAAAGCTTTTTCCAAAGTTTCAAAATCAGCCTTTGTATGTCCGATTGACGGTATCCAGTTTTGTTTTCGTAATTCTTTTATCAGTTCGATACCGCCAACGATTTCGGGCGCAAGCGTCGTCAAATGCGCGCCTCTCGCAATCTTTGGCAAAGTGTTTATTTCATTGCTGCTAAATGTTTTGAAATATTCGGGTCGGAGTGCGCCGCACATCTCAGTGTTCGCAAAAACGCCTTCGTAATGGACGCCAACAATTTGGGCGAGCGGCAAGTTGTTTTGAATTTTGATGACTTGCTCAATCGCGCCGATCACTTTTTGATAAGTTTCGTCCGAATCGGGAACGAAGGTCGGCAACCACGACGTTACGCCTTTACTTGCCAGAAATTTACCGACCGCTTGCAAATCGTCGGCGTTCGCTTCGTTGACATCAACGCCGACCGCGCCGTGATTATGAATGTCAATAAAACCTGCAAAAAGGGTTTGATTTTCGAGATCAATGATTTCATCAGCTGACAATTCACTTTCGGAAATCTTGGCAATCAGACCGTTTTCGATCAAAACGGAAGCGCGTTCAAGCGTTTCATTCGGCAAAACCGCCACGCAATTTTTGAGCAATAAACTTTTCATAAAGTCTATTCTAACGTCAGTTCGACATAAGAAGAAAGATTGGAGCGCAAGCGTCCCCGCTTGCATACGTCGCTGAATAGCGGCGTCAAACGTTTCGATTTCAAATAATGTTGAAAGTAAATGCGAGTTTTGAGCGTTTTGCAAACGCTATGCAAGCGGGGACGCTTGATGTTATAAAGACGGTTTCTCCAAACTAGCATAAACTAGAAATTGATTTGAAAAAGTTCTTGGTTTGTTGACAGAAAGGAGGAAACCGCAATGCCATTATACATTGGAGTTGAT
>JANPDZ010000863.1:0-3869 GCA_031431735.1 Acidobacteriota bacterium
CCGCATAATCCAAACCTGTCCTTGTGCTTCGTTCGTAACTTGTAAATCGCTTGCTTTCGGCTTTCGTGGTTTCGGCATTCAAGGCAGTTCCAAATGGTAAAGTCGTTTGCTCATAACTTGTTCCCGCCGATTGATTGGTAATTGTTCTCGTTCCCAATTGGTCGGGATGATTATATTCAGTAGTTTCTCCGCCGCTTCCGTTTGGCGTGATGGTTGAAAGTTGAGAACCGCCCAAATAAATGTAACTCTTTGTCCAAGTCGGTATCGCACCCGTAAATTCCGTGTATTCGCTCAAAGTTGTGCCGCCGTTTGAAGCAAAGATTTTCAAATATCCGTATTGGTAATCCAAATCCATCAAACGGGCATTCGTTGAGCCGTATTGAAAGGCTTGCAAATAAGTTCCGTCGTCTTTTTTGACAATCTTCAAACGATTTGCCGCATCATACTCGAATTTGAGCCACGTCCCGTCTTCCGCTTTCGCACGGATTTGATTGCCCGCCGAATCGTATTCAAAGCCTGTCGTTGTGATGCGGTTTGAAGTATTGTTGTATGTCAAATTCGGAATGCCATCCACAGGAATCGGCGAATTGTCCGCCGCTACGCCTGTTGCCGTTACGTTTGTTCTATTTCCGTAGCGGTCATAACTGTAATTTTGTGTCCAGAGATTATTTCCGCCTTTGGCTTTCGTCAATCTGCCAAGTGCGTCGAATTCGTATTCACGGTTTTTGTTATTGTCGAGATTGTTGATGATTTTCGTCAAATGTCCGGTTTTGCCGTTCAATGTGCCGACCGCATTATTGCGGTTGTAATCGTAGCTCAAATCGAGCAAGGTTTGTCCGCTTTTTTGCACTTTTTGATTGGTCAGCAAGCCTGTTTGCTGGTCAAAAGTGTAGCTTTCCGTCACCTGATTTGTTCCCGCTGCGCCGATTTTGATTGAAGTCGTTTGGTCTGCCGCGTTATAGACGATATTTCCCGCAACTTCCGTGTTATCAACTTTCAGACTCGTCAAACGGCTGGCAACGTCAAAAGAATTTTGAATCAGTTTGCGCGGATTGTTTGCTAAACCGTAGGCGGCGGGATAACGCACATCCGTTACGCGGTCGAGCGTGTCGTAAAGATAGCTGACCGTCATCGGATAACTCGTCCGGTAATCAACCGTCTGCGTGTAATCCGAAACTCTGCTTTCCGTGTCGTAGCTGAAATTTTCCGTCAGCAGTCCGTCGGTTCTAATTTGGCTGAGTCGGCTCTTGTCGCCCGCCGTCATATACGAATAAGTAACAGTCGGCGCGGCGTAAATCGTCAGATTCGGGTCAAGCGGTCCCGACAAATCATAATTCACCGTTTGCAGACGATTGAGCGGGTCATCTGCGCCGCTGATCTGATACGAAAAGTTTGTTTTGACACCTCGCGCATCGGTTTTTGAGGAGAGATTCGAGCGATTATCAAACCAAAAGCCTTCGCTCCATTTTGCCGCCGAATTTCCCGCGCCAACGTAAGTTCCGCTATCATTCAAAGTCGCGGTTTGTTCAGCAAGTTTCTGACGGGTTAATCTACCGAGTGAATCATATTTAAATTCGCGGATTTGGCTTCCTTGTTCGGTTTTTGTGAGTCTGCCGAGCGTGTCTTGCGTGTATTTCGTTATCAGACTTCCGGTAGTAAAGACCGAGCCGTCGCCGTTCGGATTCGGTTCGACAACTTCCGCCAATCTGCCTTGTTGGTCATACCGTCCCCAACGCTCGCGTCCCCAAGCATCAACGACGCGCATCGTATTGCCGATTAAGTTTGAAGCCGAATCAGGTCGCCCGGTTTCGTTGTAAAACGCCTTCGTTTCGCTTCCGTCCGGCTCAATTATTTTGCTCAGTCTGCCTTGCAAATCATAGACTCGCTCTGTCCATTGCACTGTGTCGCCCGTCCGATAGGGACGCGATTGCTTCCATTCCTCAGCAAACTTGGTGTGTCTCATCTCGACAATATCCCAAACATTATTCGTGCCGAGCGATTCTTCGCGTTTGGTTAAGCCAAGTCCATTGAGATATTTAACAGTCTTGCCCGCCAAATTGTTATTCGATTCGTGAACTTCTTCCGTGATGGTCATTGCCGTATCGTCGTAACCGAAAGTCGAATAAGCACCCGTTGAAGAAATTGATTTGACAGGACGAAGCGTGTCCGGGTTATACATCATCGTCGAAGTTCGTCCGTTGGCATCAGTTTGCTGTTTCATTAAGCCTGAATTTTCATCGTAAACCGAACTCGTCGTTATTCGGTTGGGCGAATTAGGATCGGCAGAACCGCGTGTTTGTGAAATTGGATAAGCAAACTGCGTTCCGATGCTGTATTGAATGCTCGTTTGTTCGCAACAGGCAGTCGAGGCTTTTCTCAAATTGCCCGTGATGTCATAGCCTTTTGTTTCCGATATTGCGCCCGTTGTTAAATTGTTTGCATCGGCGTAGGACGTGGTTTTGGTGATATTGCCTCTTTTTTCGGTTGACGGCTGATAAGCTGAAACCGTGATATATGTCCATTGAACACAAACTTGTCCGGCGGGAGTCTGAACCCATTGCAAACAAGTATCGGGAACTTGTCTTGTTTGAGTGGTGTAAAAATCATATTCGGCAGCGTGCATAATAACCCCGTCTGCTCGCTCAAACGGCTGTGCTTGATAATTGTCATATTCATATTCCGTCCAAGACGCTTTGGTGCCGTCCGCGTTTTCAATTCCCGTGGCTTTGACCAAGTTGTAAACATGCGGTTTAAAATCAAACAATCCCGATTGTGTATAACGCCCGATATAATCCGACGAGTTTTCATATTGAGCAACCGCACAACGCAGAAGATTGTTGCCGTTATCGTAATCGCACGAACGGGTTATCTGATTGAATTTGCCGCCCGTGTAAGTATAAATCGTCTTGACTTTCTTTCCGTTTTCGTCTGTAATTTCCGCCCAACTCGGACGCGGTGAATCATATTCGCCGTTTTGCCAACTCACCAGCGAAGAACCTATTACGACCGGCGTTGAATTGTTAATCACAATCGTTTCGTCGGCAAAAACCAAACCATCCATCCAAGCATTCGGAGTCCGATATGAATACTGTTTGCTGATTGCGCCATTCGGTTGAGTAACTGTGGTTGTTCGCGCCGGACTGTTGCTCGTGCCGTCCCAATGATAATCAGTATTGTTGAATGAATAAGTCGTTACAGCATCCTCATTGACATCTCTTCCGTCCCAACTTTCGGTTAAAGTTGTGTAAGTCGGAGCATCGGAAAGCCCGATTCCGTTGGTGCGTCCGGTTTCATTGGCGGTTGTCAGCGGGTAATTATAAATTGCTTTTTTGGTCATTTGCCCGGCATTTATAGTTCCTTGTTCTTCTGTTCCGGCTGTCCAACTCATTCCACGCTGTTCGATGACTTTGGTCAGCATTCCGTAAGAAGAATAGGAATCCGTATCGTTAAACCAATAACCTGTTTGGGTTGCCGGATAATAAATCGCGTCAATCACAGATGGCGTAGCGTTTCTGACCATCGCCGTTACGCCCGAAGCAAACGAGTAGTTGAGCGTTAAAGGTTTGTAGTGAAGTTTCAGAAGAGTGCGGGTTTTTCCGCTTCCGTAAACCGGGTCTTCATCTTGCATTCTTGGTGCCGTAACAGAAATCAAACGGGCGGGTGTCGCGGAATCATAATTAAATGTAATCGCACGACCCAGTGTATCTGTTACAGTTTGAATGGTTGGTCTAGTGGTGCTGGGTGGAAATTTCCCAACATAGAGAATTTGTGTGATATTTCAATCGAACGATAGCAAAGCCATTTAATTATGGACATTTACAGTTCGTCTTTTGATAATTAAAAATGCGAGGTTATTTCCACCAAGCACC
>JANPDZ010000864.1:0-15178 GCA_031431735.1 Acidobacteriota bacterium
GATCGAACCGCCGCGCTTCGCTGGCGGTTTCAAACTAAAGGCGCGGACTCTTGAATGGGGATTGTTTTTTTTCAAAATCGAAAATTGACAACAACGCGGGCGCAAAGCAACCCTTCCAGACCTCAAATTTGCTGTCAATTGATAGATAATCTTTCATCATTTCTCAAATTAAAGGTTAAAAAGACCTGATAAAACCATTAACAGGTTTGGAAGGTGCGCTCTGCGCCCGCTCAAGTCAAAACATATTCAATTCAAAATAAAAGTAATCCCCATTCAAGTTTGGACTCTAAACTGTTTACTCGTGTCGTTTATGCAATCTTACGCCTTTCGGCAAATTCTCGTCCGTCCAACTGCAATTTACTTCGTAATCTTTGAATGATTCAGGAAATTCTTTGCCGTCTTTTAGATGCACGTCAATCCCTTCAAAGAGTTTATGAGCGTGACAGCAACCCAAACGAGCTTCGCGTTTGTTGGCATCAGCGTTGTTTTCGTGCTGTGTTCCAATGTGTTCAAAATCATAAATTCCCCGTATAATCATCTCGCCCCGCGAAGCCGAACGGTCGTGTTCAAACATATAATTCAAAGCCTCAAAAAAAACCTCTAAATCGTGATTGGTAAAACATGTTCGTTCCGCAAACGCCGGAGAAACATAAATCTTGGCGGCATAAAGTCCGTAAGGGACAACAAATTTACTGCCCATTGTGCGTTCTTTTGATTCATCGGCAATGGTTGTCGCCACACAACGAGTAATCGTAATATCGAGCGGATTGATTGGGTCAAACGATTGTGAAAATGTAAATTGAACGGGACCGCGCACTTGTCCAAAACTTGAACCTTTCATAACGCCGCTTCCGGTGCTTAAAACTCCGCCGAATGCCCGAATGTCGAAAAACTCACGACACAGCCATTTCACCGTTTCTTCTGCATTATTGCCATTTGCAAGTTCCGCTTTGGTTATAGCTTTTTCCAATGCGTCGCCGCTCTTGATAAAAATTTCAAACGCATTACCATTTCTTTCGGGTCTGAAAGTTTCGATATAATTGCGGATTTTGCGTTTTAAACAAACATCGGAAACGATGCCGCGATTGGTATTTGGCTCAAGTCTTGGCATATTTCCCGCGTCCGGATCGCCGTTCGGGTTGCCGTTGGTAACTTCAAAAAGTAAGTAAATATCGTGTCGGTTGTTTAAGATTTCGTTGTTCATTAGTTTTGTTCTCCTTCAAATAAATCCTGTTGTTTGTTTTCTTCTGCTTTTTTGTTTTGGAAATAAGCGTCGCGGGCTTCTTTGTCCGCCGCAATTTGTTGATAAAATCCGAGTGCAAAGCGTCCTTGGGCTTGTAAATTAAACGAGCGGGGAAACTGCGGCGGATTCGTCTGTTTGAATTTGGCGCAAATTTCGGCAATTTCATTTTTGATGGAAACTGACGCACCTTTGTTATCACGCGAAAGTTTTTTCAAATGATGCTGATGCAATCGCCACAAAATTCCGAAAGCCGAATTCGGCGAAGATGAAGCCGTTCCGTAATATTTTTCGACCACGCCCGCTCCGTCAAAATCTTTGCCGTGTGCCGCCGACTGCAATTTTTGAAAGACCGCCAAAAGCCGTCCGCAATTGTAGGCTTCATCTGTAATTTCATTATTCAATTTTTCATCTATCATTTTCGATTTCTCCTTTTCGTTTCGATTAATAATCAGTTTCAACAAAGCGAAACGCGATAAATTGGTTAAAGATTTTTTGCCGTCTTTGGCTAATTCAACGGCGATTCGATCTAGTAAACCTTTTGCCAGAAGCAACGAAGGTTTGTGATTTTCCAAAGCCGCCCGATAAAGTTGTGTCGGAACTTCCGCCCGCAAATCTTTGGCATCACGAACCGTCGCCCGCGCCAAAAGAAACAAGTTAAACGGCGGAATTTTGTCGTTATCGTGGACGCGCATTTGAATGAGTTGCAAATCCGCAAACCATTTATCAAAGTTTTTGATTGCGTCCGATACCGTCATTTGCATCCAATTTCTGACCACGACGCGACCTGCATTTCCGCCCAATGTAACGCTGTAAAATTGTTCGCCTTCAATTTCGGGCAAAAAAGATTCACCGCGAAATGGTGCTTTCATAAAACTTTCAAGCGTTTTTTCATCGGGTTGTTCAAACAGCATTGCGAACATATCGGTTACGTCATCACTTTTTTTCGCCCAATAAAGTAACTTTGTTTCGCCGATTCGCAAACTGTGATTTTTGCTCGAAATCAAATAATTTAACCCGTTCGTGTAACCTTCAACCGAAGCAAAAGAAATCGGCGAATTGTAGCTTTTCTCAATTCCATAAGAGCGAAACGAATCTTTATCAAATGAAATCAGACTCGCACCTGTCGCCACCGCTCCCGGAACTCCGCTGATTTTCGGCAGATGCGAAGGCGATAACGGAACATCAGATTTTCCCGAAACTAAACAAATGCCGTTTTCCGAGCTTTCAGATTTGTCTGATTGTTCTTGCTCAAAAGATTTTCGCCAAAAGTCTCGTAACTCTTGATTTTCAAAGAGAAATTCGCCGTTCACTTGAAACGTAAAATTATCAGCTTTGAGTTTTTCTTCCGTGCCGTTAGCGGTTTTAATCAGCCAACAAGGTTTCTCGTCTTCCTTCAAACTTCCCCAACGCAGAAATTCCGGCGTTTCGACTGACTGAAAATTTACCCGGAATTTAAGCACAGCATTCAGAAAAGTCGAATTTGTTTCTGCCGAACCTTGTTCGATTTGTCGCCAAAAATCTTCATGTTTTCGTTGAAGTTTAGCTTCGTTTTTCGGGTTTTCTAAATCACTTTGCAAACTGAAAATTGTTTCCAAACTTTCCCACAAAAATTCGGCAACATCGCCGCCATTTTTCGGACGACCTGTTCGCGGAACGCTGAAAACTCGTCCGCCTTTTTTGATTTCAACATTTTCCGTCAAACCGATCCCTTCCAAACTTCCATCAAGTTTCAGAGGAATATTCCAACGGATATATTTTCCCGTAAATGCGGCTTCTTGGATTAAATTTTCACGAGTCGCACGAATGTAAAACTCATTTAAGGCTTGTAAAAGCATTATGTTACGCCTCCTTTTCTTTGAATTATTTCAACTCGACTCGGATGACAATCCATCACGCTTTCAGTAATTTCCGCCCGAAAAAAAGAAGCCGAAGGCGGAACCAATACGCCATCAGTTAAAAGTTTGCCTTTTTTCTTTTTCGGCATTTCCGTCGCAAAAAGCGGAACTTGCAGGTCTGCGTAATCTTCACCGTCTAAAAATCTAAATCCGACCGCTCGCTCTTTGTATGAAAAAACATCGTAGAGCATCAATCCTAAATTCTCCGTCCAACTCATTTCGGGCGAAAAATCGCTCGGATTTTCAACCCAATCAAAATCTGCCGAAAATTCCCGCACGCCTAAACTCGGACGATGAAAACATTTTCCCGCCCGCGCCCGACGCTCGATTTCTTCTTTGTATTTCGGCAAAACTTGGTTTGCATGTTTGCCTAATTCACTCAAAACGATTTCTGCCGTAATGATGTATTCGACACCTTGCAACGCCAACATATTTCGTTGCGTCGCATCGTCCGCACCGCCGCCGGCTTTAATTGTCGAAATTTCACCTGTTCCCGCCATCGCCGATTTTGCCTGGGCGAGACTGATGCGTTTCGTCACTTCATTGCGCCGAAACGAAGTCCACACGCCTTTTTTGATAACCTTGATCGAATCAATCAGATAGAACATCTGCGGTTTCCAAAAAATCGCTTCCAAAATGCCGCGCGCCGCCGAAGGTGTCATTATCGGATAGCTGACCCGTTCAACTTTCATTTCGGGACGAGTAAAACAAGCATAATCGCCCCAAACCCGCACATTGATAAGATTTTGATTCATAAATTTGCCTCCTTTTTTTTATTAAAATCTGCCTGATAGTCTGTCCTACTTTTTCCCCTTTCTAAACAGCAGACCAAAAGTAATGAGATGTTTTGTTTTCGCTCAGAGTCCACGCTTTAGCGTGAAACCGCCGCGCTTCGCTGGCGGGCAGGCAAACTGAAGTTTGGACTCTGAACGAAAACAAAACACATCGAAACTTATGTCCACCTGCTTAATAGAGCAATTTTTAAGTTTTCTACTGTTTGTAGTTCCGCCTTGAGGCGGTTTTAGTTTGAGTATTCAGATATTTAATTATTTACAAAACTTGAGTTTATGACACTCTAAGACCGCCTCAAGGCGGAACTACAAACATTTGACGAAATACCAGATAACTTAAAAATTGCTCTACTTAATAGTTCGTAAAGTAAGTTTTTGAGCGTTCTGAGTCCCGTCTTTAGACGGCAATACCGCCGCGCTTCGCTGGCGGAAAGCCGCGTAAACGCGGGACTCAGAACTTTTACCAAATGCCTCATAAGTTATTTTACGAACTACTTAATTACTAAATGTATCCGAATTGCTAAAAACGGAAATTTATTTTGAAAAAAATTACAAAACATAAAACTCATTCGTTGGTCTTTCATTCGTTAAAACTCCAAGTTGCTTGTTGTATGAACCTTCATCAACCACAAACAAATCAAGATTTTTGCCTTCGAGCAAAGGTTGTAATTGTTGTTTTTGTTGCAAAATATCAAAATCTCGCGGATAAAGATTGACCATAAATCTTTGCAAACTTCGCATATCATCTCTGCCGAAAAACACAATTTCAGACTTTGAATTTTTACCGCGAATCTTTCTAATAATCTCAATAGAACTGTTAGATTTACCTTCAAATTGGACAATTACGCCGATTCCTTCGTTGTCAATGACCTTTGCTTTACTTGAAACTTCCCGATAATTTAAACCTTCGCGGGCAGTTTGAATTTCTTTTCCGGTGTCGGCTGTCTGATAAACGCGGCGGAAATAATCGCTGAAAATCTCGTGATTTGTCGCTAATGTTTCTTCGTCAAAACTATCCAAAAGAGAACAAGTTATCTCGGTTGCCGCTTTATAAATTCCCGGCGGCAAGACATTTTCTTTCGGCGTAAAAACTTTCACACGACCTTTCGCTGATTTACCTTCGCGGTTGCAACGTCCCGCCGCTTGCACAATCGAATCGAGCGGCGCAATCGCCCGAAACAAAACCGGAAAATCAAGATCAACGCCGGCTTCGACCAATTGAGTTGAAACCACGCGACACGGCAAATCATTTTTCAAACGCTCTTTTATCATTTCAATCACTCCCAAACGATGTTCCGCACACATTGCCGATGATAAATGATAAAGCCCGTCAGTTTCAGTTTCGGCAAGTTTGCCAAACAATTCAAAAGCGTGTTTTCGCGTGTTCAGAACGCACAAGATTTGTCGTTCCGCTAACATTTCCGTTGCAATTTCCGACCACATTTGCGGTTTTGCAAACTCCTTAAACTCGTAATTTACGCGGTTTAGTTCGTGGAAAATTTCATCTGTGCGGTCAGTAATTTCTTCTAATTCATTGGCGGAAAAACCGTTTTGAAAGTTGAAGTTATTACGTTGAAATGCTGGTTGCGTCGCGGTTGAAAAGACAAACGAAACGCCGTAATTTTCCTTCAATTCTCGCCAGACGCTAAACAATGGTTCGAGTAATTTAGCGGGCAAAGTCTGCACTTCATCAAAAATCACGACCGAATTTGCAATGTTGTGGAGTTTGCGGCTTTTCGAGGTTTTATGTGCAAAGAGCGATTCGATAAACTGTACGGAAGTGGTGACGATAACGGGCGCGTCCCAATTTTCAGTCGCATATTCCAAAAAATTTCGTTTGCGTTTTTCGGAAGTGTTTGTTTCTTCCGCTTCTTCACCCCTAATTTTAACTGCGGAATGATTTTCTACCACAATGTCTTTGCCCAAACTATCCCGATATTCTTTGGCATTTTGCTCGATGATCGAAAGATACGGAATGACAACAATCACGCGACGCAATTTGTGAATTTCGGCGTGTTTGAGGGCAAATGCCATTGCCGAAAGAGTTTTGCCGCCGCCTGTCGGAACAGTCAAACTGAAAAAACCTTTCGGTTCTTCGGCTTTTTCCAAACAATTGTCAAAAATTTGATTACGAATTTCGATAAGTTTTTCATCGGCGTTATTTGCTCTCGCATTTTGGACTTTCGTTTCCCGCGTGGCGATAATTTTTTCCAATAATTTCGCCGGATGGAAGTCAATAATTTTTCGTTCCTCGCCGTTTTGATAATGTTTTTCAGTGTCGAGAAAATCAGCGTCAACCAAACACGAGAAAATCATCCTCGTCGCAAATTCGAGTTTGAGGTAATCGTTTCCGATAAATTTAGCATTTGCAATAGTTTCGGGGATTTTCCCAAGCTCATTTTCAAAGTGATTAATCAGCGGCGAAACTCGTTCAAAGGCATCGTATTTTTTAAAAAGCGTTGGCAAATCGCTTTTGTCGTGCAAGCCAGCGTGATGTGCGGCAACTGCAAAAGCTATCGAAAGCCACATTTGATTTCGAGTTTTTTTTGCATTTTGAAACGCCAACGCCGCGCCATAAACAGCATGATGTGTTTCGGTTGAACTTTCACGCTGTCCGATTAAATATTCTTGAAATTCATCTCGGTATTTGCCCAAATCGTGCAAAAGCCCAGCCCATTTTGCTTGTTCGCCAAGTTCAGCGTTCGCTTCGCAGATAAATGTTTCTGCAAGTTCGCCGACGCATCGCAAATGATCGTCTAAATTGTGAACCTTGCCATTTTTATTTTCAGTATGGGCGAGATATTTTTTTGTCATTGATGTAAGTCCAATCCTTTCTTTAGTTTTTCTTTAACAATTTCCCTAAGTTTAACAGGTTTTTCGACGCGGCAGTGACCGGAATAGGTCAGGCAGAATCGGGCGACGGCTTCGAGGCCTTGTTCGCCGATTTTGAATGACAATCTCAGGCTTCCGTCGGGAAGATTTTCGCGTTTATTCGCGGGCAAACTTCTTCTTTTCTATGCTATGCAATTTTTAGACCGCTCAGTAATGATTTTATTTAGGAAAGATGTCAAATGATATTTGAAAAAACTTTGCGTCCTTAGCGTCCTTTGCGGTAATATTTCTTAAATCGCGTCAGGTGAGAGATTAACTCGGATAAATTAAAATCTATCTTGTGTTTATCTGTGTAAACGCGAAGCGGGACGGATAAAGTATCTTACAAATTGGAAAAGTCAACAAAAACAAAAGAACATCACGAAACCATCAAAGTCTTGCGTTGGTGGAATATGTTATTTCTGGGCAAAGGCACAGTCCTGCGCCAAATCATTCACGCCGCCATCAGCCTTGCGCTGCGGCTTTTTTTCCGAAGGATCGAAACGAGCAATGTCGAAACAGTTCCGCACAAAGACCCGATAATTTTTGTGCTCAATCATCCGAACGGACTTGTTGATCCGGCGTTGGTTTTTGTTTCTCTGCCGCGCCGTGTTTCTTTTCTCGCAAAATCCACGCTTTTTTCGATTCCCGTCGGCGGCACGATCATTCGCGCGCTTGAGGCTTTGCCGGTTTATCGGCGGATTGACGCGGACAGCGATATGTCGAAAAATCTCGAAACCTTTCGCATCTGCCAACAATTTCTTGCCGAAAATCGTTGCATCGCCATTTTTCCCGAAGGAATTTCGCACGATGACACAAAGCTCAAACCGATTAAAACCGGCGCGGCGAGGATTGCGTTAGGGGCTCTTGGCGTTGGTTTAGAAGAGGAGAAGAGGAGAAAAGGAGACGAGGAGAAAGAAACCGACGCGGAGACACGGAGACGCGGAGACGCGGAGAATATTGCAACGAACAACGAACAACTGACAACTGACAAAATTAATTTGAAAATAATGGCGGTCGGGCTTTTTTATACTTCAAAAACGGCGTTTCGGAGCGAGGTTTTGATTCGTTACGGCGAGATCTTTGAAGTTGAACCGGTCGCGCTCGACGAAAACGGCGAACCACCGCGAGATGCCGTTCAAAAATTGACCGACCATATCGAAACGGTCTTAAGAAACGTTACTTTGAATCTCGAATCGCAGGCCGAACTCGACACGGTTTTGAAGGCGGAAGCTCTTTTTTCGTCGGTGTACGAAAATCTTTTGTTCAAGCAAACTTTGACGCATTCGTTTCAACGTCTGCAAAATTTGGCGGAAAAATACAAACTTTTGGGGCAGAACGAACCCGCCAAAATGCGCGCGCTTGACGAAAAGATCTCGGCGTATGAATCGGATCTGCGGACGAGCGGCGTGACGACCGAAAGCCTTTCTGTATTGCAGCATCCGACGTGGTATGTTTTTCGCTATTTGATCTTGCGGCTTTTTCTAGTGATCTTGCTTGCGCCACTGGCAATTACGGGGGCGATCATTCATTCGCCGGCGTTTGTTTTCTCGAATTTTATCGGGCTGATGTTCAAAACTCACGGTGCCGATGCGGCCGGTTCGACCTATAAGATCGTCGCCGCGATGGTCTTTATGCCGCTGACGTGGTTAATAACGGCGCTGGTTGTTTTCTATTTTTTCGGCTGGCAGAGCGCGCTTCTCTCGATTCCGCTGACGATTCTCTGCGGTTATATCGCGCTTCGTTCGTCGGAAACGCTGATTGATTTAACGGTTTGGCTCAAATCGGCGTGGCTTTTGTTTCGCCAACGCGCATTGTTTTTGCGGCTTCTTTTGGATCGCGAAACTTTGCAAAAAGAGATCGGCGAATTGATTGAAAAGAATTGAAGTAAAAAAAGAAATGGGACGCGGACGAACGCTGATTTGACGGATTAACGCGGATTTTTTTGAAAACTTTTGAATAATCCGCGTAAATCCGCAAAATCGGTGTTCATCCGCGTCCCATTTCTTTTTTGTTCTGAAAAAAATGAAACCAACATTTTACACGATTTTTGCGCTCGTCTGTTTCGCGCTGAATTCGATCTTGTGCCGTCTGGCACTTAAATCGGAAGAAATTGACGCGCCTGCCTTTACGGCGATTCGGATTGTTTCGGGCGCGTTGACGCTTTTTGTGATCTGTTCGTTTTTCGGCAAAAAAGATGTGCCAAAAGGGCAGGGAAATTGGCTTTCGGCGTTTTTTCTTTTTGCTTACGCGATTTGTTTTTCGTTTGCTTATTTAAATTTGACGACCGCGACGGGCGCACTTGTTTTGTTCGGTTCGGTGCAACTGACGATGATGGTTTTCGCTCTCGTCAAAGGTGAAAGACCGCGCATTTTGGAATGGCTCGGCTTGATCCTCGCGTTTGGCGGATTGGGTTATCTGGTCTTTCCCGGACTCGAATCGCCGCCGGTTTTTAGCGCGATTTTAATGATTTCAGCAGGGATCGCGTGGGGATTTTACACGCTTCAAGGGAAAGGAAGCACGAATCCGCTGGCTGATACGGCGGGAAATTTCTTGCGCGCCGTGCCAATGACAATTTTGATTGCTTTGCCATTTTTGGCGCAAGTTCATCTTTCGCAAAAGGGAATTTTGCTGGCGGTTTTGTCGGGCGCGATTGCGTCGGGCATCGGTTATTCGGTTTGGTATGCCGCGCTGAAATTTCATACGGCGGCGCGGGCCGCGGTTTTACAGCTTTCAGTTCCGGCGATTGCGGCTCTCGGTGGTGTGATTTTTTTAGCGGAAACTGTTTCGATGCACCTTTTGCTGGCAAGCTGTTTGATTTTGGGCGGCATCGGTTTGGTGATCTTCGGGAAGAAAAAATAACCGAAAGAATATTTTTAACGCAAAGACGCGAAGACGGAAAGGTTTTTAAGTATAATGACACGGTAAAAAGTTACAGAAAGATCTTCTGCCTGCGCACACACACGAAAAAAACGAAAAAAGATGTTTTTATACTAAGTTGCATTAAAAAATGAGGTTCAAAATTAAATTAAAGATCAGCTATAAGCTGACAGCTATTAGCTGTCAGGGTCAACGACATCGTGGACTCAAAAGGTCAACGACATCGTGGACTATTTAATTGGACTCAGGGTCAACAACATCGTGGACTGTTTTTCTCAATTGTTCTAATCATTGGACTTTAACTCGCTCATCCGAGCCTTTAGGCTATTCTCATGAGTGAGCAAAAATCTGATGAATTTTACTATCGTCGTTTAGTTTTTAAGTTCTTTGAAAAAGAAAAATCAATCCGCGAAATCTTGCGCGAGATTCCGCGTTCGCGTTCCTGGCTTTTCAAATGGAAACGGCGGTTTGCCGAAGACGGTTGGGCGGCTTTGAAACAATCTTCCCAAACGCCCAAAAGTTCTTCGCAAAAGTATCCGCCAAAAACTCGTGATTTGATTTTGAAATTGCGTCAGCGAATGGAAATATCTTCGGTCGGATTGCGCAGCGCCGCCGTTTTGCGAGAAACTTTGATCGAGCATCGGCTGGTCAAACGAATTCCGTCACTTTCGACGATCAAGAATTGGTTGCGCTCGGCCGGATGTTTTGCCCCGAAAGAAGTCCCGAAGCGCGAGCCTTATTATCCACGAATGAAGTTTTCCGATGAAATTCTTGCGGTTGCTTATGATTGGATTGCGCGTTACATCCGTCGGCGGTGAAAAGGTTTTTGCTTTTCACACGATCGATTTGAAAACGCATGCTTTGTGTCAAAGTATTGAAAGCAGAAAGACGGCGGAAGTGGCTTGTGCGCATCTTTTGAAAAGTCTGAAAGAACTCGGATTGAATGATGCGGCATTCACCGGATTAGGAATAAAACCCCGTATTTTCGGGCAATTTGTGAGAATCGCGCTTTATTTTGGGATTGAATTGATCTTTATTCCGCCGGGCGAACCGAAACATAATTCGGTGGTCGAAAGAGTCAACGGATTGTGGGCGAGTGCTTTTTGGAATCGGAACTATTTCTGTTCGGTTTGAGAGGTGAAAAAGAAAAGCGGCAAATATCTGAAATGGTATTTGAATTATCGAGCGCCTGCGTTGGAAGGAAAAACAGTCGGGCAAGCAAATGGGAGAATGCGGCGGCGAAAATTGGGTCAAAAAGAGATTGAAAAAATGCCGCAGAATTTGCCGTTGACCGCCGGGCGGATACATTACTATCGGCGAGTGGATGAGCGAGGAGAGATCGAGATTCTGAAAGAAAAGTTTAAGATCTCGAAAACCTTGCGCGGAGAATATGTGATCGCGACACTTGATTTGGAGGAGCAAACTCTGACGGTGTATTATCGGCGGAGTGAGAGAAGTCAGGCGAAGATATTGAAGAAGATTGAATACCGGATTACGGAACCGGTGGTCAAATTGAAGACCAGATACCGAAGAAGCGAAAAGAAAAAGGTGGAAATAATTGAAATAATGTAATTAGCTACTGATACGCTTTTCAGTTAGAAACTATGCAATAAAGAGTCCAACGCGCCAACAGGTTTGTTGATTATGCGTGAACAATCAACAAACCTGTTGGCGCGGTGGACTTCCCGGCACAATGTGTCTTGACGATAATGCATAGTTTCTAACTGAAAACGGTATTAGTTCTACGCGTGTCAGATTAAATCAATCAGCCGCCGATTTTTGATATTTCGGCTCGATGATCGGTTATTTTCTCCGAATTTAGCTCTCAGCTAACAGCTTTTAGCTGTCAGCTAACCCGTTAATTTTTAATCTGACACGCGTAGAATTAGTGGCTAGTAAAAAAGCACATTTTGACGAAACGGGGGTGCGAGTTGAGGGGAAATTAGACTGGATGCACGTTGCTTCAAACGAGTTGTGGACACATCTGTTTGTGCATCTCAAACGAGGTGGAGAGGCATTAAGAATCGAGAAATCAGTCATCAAAGATTATTGTGGACGAGCCGTTCACGATTGTTACAGTAGTTATTTTCAGTTTGAAAGATGTCAGCATATTTTGTGTAACGCGCATCTGTTCAGGGAGTTAGAGAGATTGAGAGAAAACGGAAGTAGTTGGGGAAAACTGATGCAAAGATTGATCTTGCGGATGTATGAAATGAGTCAAAGAGGACACGAGGAGTTAAACCATCGGCAAAGATGGGAAAGCCTTTATGAGAGAATTTGTCAAATGGGAGAAGTTGAAGAACCGCCGCCGACCAAAGGGAAAAAAGGACGAGAGAAAAGCAGTTTTGGGAGAAATTTACTGAACCGTTTGAGAAAATATCAAGCCGGAATTTTGGAGTATGCCTTTTGTGCGGAAGTCCCATTCACCAACCACCAAGCGGAAAGAGAATTAAGAAATGTGAAAGTGAAACAAAAAATTTCAAACAGTTTTCGCCAAACAGAAGGGGCAGAAATATATGCCCGAATTCAAGGCTTTGTCTCAACCTTGAAGAAACACAAAATAAACTACCACCACCAAACCGAAGCGGTTATGGAAGTGGTTTTAGTCCTGTAATCACAGAGCGTTCTTTAACACTATGCTTTCCGAACTTTGACGGATGTTTACTAATCCGATGTCGCGAATATTTTTCGCGGCGTTAAAATCGGCTAAATCTTTATGCAGACATTGGACACATTCAAATTCAGCTTGCGACTTGCGATTAGCTTTTTCGCAATGCTTGCATTTATTACACGTTTGGCTCGTATATTTCGGGTCAACTGTAATTATGTCAACGCCATTCAATTTAGCTTTGTAGGTGATAAATTCACGGAGTTGGAAAAAACTCCAACCACTAATCTTTGCTCTTTGCGATTTTCTGAACCGGTTTCCTATTCGAGATTTAATACCTTTAAGATTCTCAATGGCAATCCCTCGATTAGTGTCTTTAGCGCAATTTACAAGGTTTTTACTGATTACGTGGTTTTCGTGTTTGCGGAAATTCTTTTCACGACCTGCCAGACGTTTGAGAAGTTCGTGAATATGACGCGGACGTTTTCCACTCTGCGTTTGTTTCGAGCTTTTATGTTGAAGCAGTTGTCTTTGGTCAAAGTTTTTCAAGCGAACGGCTTCAACATCTTGACCACTGAAAGGTTGCCCGTCGCTCGTTACGGCAATATTTACTATTCCAAAATCTACGCCCAACACATCAACCGGGATAATCGGACTTTCTTCAGGAACGTCGCAAACGCAGTTCAAGTAAAAGTTACCTTTGCGATAAATCAAATCAACTTCACCTTTGCGATATTGAAACAACATTCTTTGATGCTCGCCCATTACAAAAGGAATGCTCAAACGTCCTTTGGTTGTCCAGATAGAAACGAAGTCATCTTTTTTGAAAGAAATAATTCTATCGTCATAAGCAATCGAACCCACAGGTTTGAACGTAGTTTGTCGTTCTTTTTGGATTTTATAACTGTCAGCGACTTTTGCAATCGCCCGAACTACAATTTGAGCCGAAAGACTAAATATTTCACGCGCAGATTTATAAACAATTTTGTGCAGATAAAATTGACCGTAAATTTTATTCTCAAACGCCTTTTGAGAAATCCAATTACACGCTTTATTTGTTTCCCTGAGAGTGTCAAGCAAAGCATCCGATTGCATTTCAAGTGGTTTGAGTTTGATATTTACAATCAATTTCATACTTCTATAATAGAGAAACGCTTCGCGAAATGCGAGGACACAAGCGGTTTCATCCCCTACCAAATTTGCTACGCGTTAAATTATGGAAGGGGTGTCCAACCGCTAATAAACTTTTTAGATTACGGAGGTCTCTTTGGATGAACATCTTTCAAGAATTAGTCAATGTTTTCAAGAAAAGAGACATAACTTTTTCTGACGCTAGATAATTACAGTAAATCTATGTTAAGTGTGGCAAAAACCGGGCATATACCTAAACTCAAGGGAAAAATAATCAGCGGTTCGTATTTTGATTTTTTCCGTGACCAATTAGGCTTTTTATCAAAATCCGCCGCCGAATACGGCGATGTGGTCGCTTTCCGCTTTTTTCATATCCCGATTTATCTGATTAGCCATCCCGATTTAATCGAGGAAGTTTTTTCCAAAAACAGCGCAAATTTCAGAAAAGCGAAAACCGTCAGAATGCCTTTACAAAAAATGCTTTTCGGTAATAGTTTATTGGTCAGCGAAGGCGATTATTGGCTTCGGCAGCGTCGCACCATTCAGCCTGCCTTTCATCAAAATTTTATCAATGATTATTCAAAAATCGTGGTTAAAACTGCCGCCGATTTTATAAAAAATTGGCAAGCGGGGGAAGTGCGTCTGCTCAAGGAAGATTTGGTTGATTTAACTTTTGCGGTCGCTGCCAAAGCCTTTTTCGGGATTGACGGCGGGCGCGAAAAAGCGATTATCCGCGAACTCGTTAATTTGAATAAGGGCGTTTTTGCCGCGCAAAATCGTCTTTCGTGGTTTTTTGATAATTATCTGCCGACTCCGAAGCGGCTTCGTTTCGGCCGGACGATTCGCCAAGTCAATCAATTAATTTCAAATTTGATTCAAGAGCGGCGCACCGAAAAAAACGATAAAAAAGATTTGTTTTCCGTGCTGTTGTCAATCAAAAACAACGAAACCGAAGGCTTAACCGATGAGCAGGTGCGCGATGAAATCATTACAGTTTTTATCGCCGGACACGAAACAACGGCGGTAACTTTGAGTTGGATTTGGGTTCTGCTTTCCCAAAATCCGGCAGAGTTTTTGAAATTAAAAGACGAATTGAAAAATGTTTTGAACGGTAAGTCGCCGACTTTCGCCGATTTACCGAAATTAGCGTATACTTACCGCATCATCAAGGAGACTTTAAGGTTATTTCCGCCCAATCGAAGCACGGCGCGCGAAGCAGTCAAAGATTGTCAAATCGGTCAATATTTTATTCCGGCGGGTTCGCAAGTGGTGCTGCCGCAATGGGTCGTGCAGCGGGACGCGAGATTTTTCGATTCGCCTGACGAGTTTATTCCAGACAGATGGACAAATGAGTTTGAGCAGAAGCTTCATAAATACGCCTACTTCCCTTTCGGCGGCGGCGGAAGAATTTGCATCGGAAGGTCGTTTGCGATGATGGAAGCGGCAATGATTTTAATTATTATTGCCCAAAAATTCGAGATAATACTTGATTCAAATGATAAAATTGAGCCGTTGCCTTTGGTTTTATTACGTCCTCAGAGCGATTTGAAAGTTACCTTAAAATCTGCAAATAATTCGGCTCAGTCAAAAATATAGAGATTATTCTAACCGCGAAAAGACGCGGATTTACAACTTCTTACCGAAGTATTATTTTTGTGAGTAATGCGTCAGTAATAAGTTTTAGTGACTGGAGCGCGAGCATCCTTGCTTGCCATGAGCGTTGCTTCAACGCGAAAAAGCCTTGTTAAATTCGAAGGCA
>JANPDZ010000865.1:0-8415 GCA_031431735.1 Acidobacteriota bacterium
AAAATCAGCTAATAGCTGACGATTGTGGTAATTTTTTTATTGATAATTCTTGCAACGACACATTCAGTGCTGCAGTGATCTTTACCATTAAATTTGCAGATGGTTTTCGCCGTCCTTTTGCAATATCGTGCATTGCTTGGCGCGTAACACCAACCTGTTTAGCGAATTGCGAAAGGTTTTTTCCTTCAGGAAGAAGATTTTTAATTTTTGTTCCGTCAAATTCTAAGTCTTGAAAATCCATAATTGGAAGAATAAATGTTATGAAAACAAAATGTCAAGTGATAGCTGACAATAAAATCAGCAATAGCGGACAAATATTTTGTAAGCTATCAGCTACGGTGAAAGAAAATTTATCAGAATTAGTTCGGCGGCGAATAAAAGAATTAGAAACTTCAAAAGCGGCAGTTGCGGCTAAAGCAGGGCTTTCGAGAACATATATTACAGATATTGCAAATGGCACAGGAAACACTCAGAGTGGCGAATATCGTCCGTCACCGGAAGCTGTGTTGAAATTAGCCAAAGCACTGGAAGTTACGGAAACCGAAATTATTAATTCCATCGGCTATTCATCCAAAGCTCGTGATGTTGAATTTTATGAAATTCTTGAAGGTATGAATTTGGAATTTGAAAAATCTTTTCCTTATCCCGAATCAGCAAAACAAAAATTAATTGAAGCAATCCGAATGGTTGCCGCCGGAGCTGTTGCTCAAATTCAACAAATTAAACAACCAAAAGAATATTTAATTGAAGGAAATCCGGAAGAGTTATTAAAAGAAAAAACAAAATCCTAGCCTTACAGAGCAAGACCAGGATTATGAAAAATTAAAACAATCACGCCTTAAAATAATAGTCGTAAAAAATCCTTGACGTATTTTAAGACTGTATTTTCTTCTTTAGTTTGAGTACTATCGCTCCCGACTAAACAAGTGCCGCCGTTACAATATTTGCCTCCTGTTGGGGTATCACCATCGGCAAAACTAACGGTTGATAATATAAGTAGCAAAAAGAATGAAATAATTATTTTTTTCATTTTTGGTTCTCCTGAATAAATTTGGACACAATATAGAAAATTTACAATTCAAGTCCTTTTCCATAATTTATGTTAAAAGTTCTTCCCATAACCGAAATATTAAAGGCTTCAAAAGAAGCCGAATTTACCGGCAATTACCAACAAGGCTTGGAAACTCTTAGTTTTTTCTGGGATTACAAAAAGCCTGAAATAATACCATCCTTTGATGATTATCAAATTGAAGATTATGCGCTTTTATTAAAAGCTTGCGGCGTTTTATTCGGTTTTTGGGGTAGTTCGTCAAAGAATGCTCAGGAAATATCTAAGAATATATTGACCGAGTGCCGAAATATCTATGTAGGATTAAACAATAAAATTGAAGCTTTATCTTGTGCTAATTATTTAGCATTGGCTTATTGGCGAATCGGCACCTTGGATGAAGCCAGAATTTGGCTATTAGATTCTATTGAGATATTACCTGAAAACCATATTGTCAGGCTTCACGCTTTTTCAATTGAATCGCTAATAAATATTAGCGATCACAAATACCAAGAAGTAATAGATAGAACCTTGCAATTAAAACCGCTAATCGAACAACTCAATAATGAGTTTATAACAGCGAATTTTTTAGCATGCCTCGGAATTGCTTATAAAAATATAGACGATTTCCCAAATGCCCTGAAAAACACGCAATTCGCCCTTCAAATATTTCATAAAATCGGTCATTCCCGCTATGTTTCTTACAGTGGAAATAATCTGGCTTGTTTTTATCGTGCAATTGGCGATATGGACCAAGCCCTCATTTACGTATCCAAAGCCCTAAATATTGCGATAAAAACCGGCGATCTTCGGCAGATGGGCGGGATTTACGATACTCACGCACTGATTTGCTATGACTTAAAACAATTTGATATTGCCCTCTATTATGCGGAAAAAGCTGTTGAGTGCCTTAGAAAGACCGATAATTATTTGTATTTGATCGAATATATCGAAACGAAAATCCGTATTTTGTGGAGCCTCGAAAGATTTGGCGAAGCCGTCTTAAATTGTTCCGAAGCAATCGAAATTGCCCGGCGATTTACCAGCACGAGTGATGTTAATCGGCTAACAAATATGATGCACCATTATATTGCCGATAAATGTATGGTGAAAATATTTCGTGAAGGTAGAGCGATTTCTGTTTTTGAAAATTTCATATTAAATATGGATGAAATCAAAACAAATAACCCGGTTTACTGTATTGAAATTCATTCGAGCCGATACATATCTTTCGGAATTGAAAAAGGCTGTTTGGCAGTCGTCGAAGAATCCGATACTTTATCCGGTGATTTTGTGGCAGTCAGAAAAAAGAATTCAAACCATAGTTTTCTCGGTTTTATTGAATTTAGTTCAACTGATTGTTTTTTACGATTGAATCAAGATCTTGCCGATCTGAAATTATCCCTAAATGAATTCGAGATTATAGGAAAGATTATCGGTTATTGCGAAGAGCCGGTTTCGGGTGAGATCGAACTTAAGGTTAAACCGTTGAGGATTGAAAAATGAAAAAATTACTTCCAATAATTATTTTGAGTTTGAGTGTTTCTGCTTTTACACAAGTAAAACCAAAGCCAAAGCCAAAGCCAAAACCAAAAATATCAATAATCGATAAGCCGATTGAATTAAGCACGGAAAGTTTTCCGCCAAACTTTACCGGAATCAATCTTCATAAATTAGCGGCGGGCATGAGTATCTATAGCGACCAATTAAATAAAGGCGAATTTGAAAAAACAACCGATTACGAAAAACGCATCAGTGATTTAGAATCCAAACCAATTTTTGATGAAATTTATCAAAATAGTTTAGTTGGATTTGTGACTAAAAATTTATATATAAAATACGATGCGGACGGTGAAATACTTAATTTGAAATTATACACAACCGAAGATACAGACAAAGCTTGCTTAAAAAATGTCGGTATTTCTAAGCAACTTTATTTTAGCGATTGTCGGCAAATCCCTCTTTTATCACAGACTGTCGGGGAATCTTCATACATTGGGCAAAACGCTTTCGGAGTAAAAAAGGAAATAAAGCAAACAGATCTGATTGATTTTGGTTTAACGGTGGTGATCGGATCAATTGACGTTCAAAGTAGGGATTATTTTGGGTATGCGGTAGATTTGAAATTTACACCCATTGAAGCTAAACGTTTGAAAGACAATTTTCGAGCCATTATTATAGGTGAACTTCAAAAACCGATTCTGAATAAAAGCGCTACTTACGAAAAACCGACTATCAACAGCCCTTCCGAAGTATTGACATTGCATCATAGATTTGTATTGAAAATAAAGGAAATTTGGTTTTTTGACCAACAAACAGGGCGCATTTATGTTCGCCTTCATCGAAAAGACGAGTAAATACGTCAGATGATAAAACAGAAATGGCTTTTCAAGTGACAATGACGATGTTTTCGGAGTTGTTATTTGTTTTGGTGGATAAAATTTTTCCACATCTGAAGATTCCAGCCGGATAATGAAAACAGATTTTATTGAAATTATGGCAAAACTTAACACAGACGGATTACACAAACCCACAGCATTTACTGAACTCGAAGAACCGAACTTTGAACAAATTTTCGAAATCCAAGCCGACGACTCAAAAATTACAGGCGTTCGAGCGTTCGAGCCGGAGCTGCGCGGGCGCGAAATAGTTCTGCCGGTCGAATTTACCAAAGAGGATGGTCAAAAGTTGACCTTGGGCTTTACGCTCGATAAGGAACACCTGCGGGATCTGTTTTCAGCATATGAATTTGACGAAATAATTGGTGAGTAGATAAATGAAATACGAAGTTTCGTACGAAAGAAAATACGCCGCCCTGATCAAATACAATGATCGGCGCACGAAAAGAATGTGGCACCGGATGGCCGCGATGTTCGTAGGTTTCGGCGCGATTCTTTACTGGTTGTTTTTTGGATAAATTATGAAAAAACTAATTATTGCCCTACCGGCTCTTTTATTCTTTTCCGTTCTCGGATGGGGTAATTTTCAACACACGGCGGCGAGTTTTGCAGTGCCGACCCGGACCCCGACTGCAACTCCGCGAACTTCACGATGTCCTGAAGGAGCAACCGCGAAGTGTAAAGACGGAACCTGTAGTTACAGCAAAAGCCGTCAAGGAACGTGTAGCTGGCACGGCGGCGTTGCCGAGTGGTATTAAATGCCTGTTAGAATTTGAATGAAAATCGAAGTTCCCTCAGATCTTACGACAATCGAACCGGCTTCATCGTCCGGGTCTGAATCTGCGCCGAAAAAGGAACGCAAACCGTTCCGTGATGCTGAAGGATCGATCATCAAGAAAATTGAAGAACGTCGCACATCAAAAGGCAAAACGCGTCAGGAAACGGTTTTCTATGCGCGGGTGAGATATACCGACCTCGAAGGCAGAAACCGCGAAAAGAAACGCCGTGCCAATAACTACAATGATGCGTTGATCCTCCGCCGCCAGCTTCAGGATGAGATAAAGGATGAGCTTAACGAGATCGAGCAAGCCGAAAAACCGAAAACCTTTAATGAGGTTCTTGATTTTTTCGAAGCTGAATTCGTCAAGGAAGCGATTTACCGGAACGGGCAAAAGGTCGAAGGCTTAAAAGAAAATCTTGCGAACGTCCGATACCAGATCAAATTGTTCCGTGCGTCCTTCGGCACCAAGCTCATCACCCGGATAAATTATGATGATATTCGGAGATTTAAAAACGAGAGATTGGCAAAACCGGTTGAAATTATTTATTACGAAAAAGTTCTGATTACCGATGAGGAGCGGAAAGTATTAAATATCAATCCTCGCCAAAAATTTAAGCGGGTCAAAAAGAAGAGAGTCAAGTCGCGCGAATTTGCATCTGTCAACCGCGAGCTTTCCCGGCTGCGACGCATTTTCAATATTGCCATCCGTCAAAGGTGGCTGGCGGTCAATCCGTTTTCCCAGGGCGAACCGCTCATCCAAGCAGCGCTTGAAACCGAACGGCTGCGGATCTGCACTCTGGACGAAGAAAAACGGCTCCTGGCCTCGTGTAAAGATAAACGGACGCATTTCAAAGCGATCCTCATTCTTGCGCTCGATACGGCACTGCGAAAATCGGAAATTTTCAAACTTTGTTGGAAAGACGTTTTCCTGGGCGAAAGACGGATCTTGGTGCAAGCGGCGAACGCCAAAACAGGCAAATCAAGATATGTGCCGATGACATCGCGCGTTATCGAGATTTTGAAGCCGCTCGAAAAAACCGCCGCCGCCAATAATGATCTCGTTTTCGGTATTATCACCGATTCCCGGACCGCGTGGGAAAACGCTATCGAAGAAACCGGTATTGAGGGTTTACGCTTTCACGATCTGAGGGCGACGGCGATCACGCGGATGCTTCGCGCCGGAATGCGCGAATCGGAAGTAATGAAAATATCAGGTCACTCGCAGTATAAAACTTTTCTAAAGTATGTCAGGCAAGATCAGGATGGCACTCAAAACGCCGCCGATATGATGGATTCATATTTGAAACAACTGGAGTAAAGAAATTAAGGCAATTCGTCGCCCCCCTAATCTGCCCCTTAGCCGCCCCTTTAGAATTGGTTACCGATAAGTTATTTGAATATTTCCGAGAAGTAATTTGGCTTCATTTTACCCAATAAAAAGAACTCATTTTCTTGGAAAAGTAACTCAAACGTAAATCCCTGATGGTTTAACTTGACCGACTTCGAACCAGAGGGTCGCAGGTTCGAATCCTGCCGGGTGTACCAATTTAATCCTTTTATTTTCAATAAGATAGAAGACAAAAAAGCAAGCCGATCGAGCTTGCTTTTTTGCGTTTGTGTGCCTGTGCCAAATTTGAAATCAACCTGATTTCAGCATCATTTCAAGTTTAGCGGTCGCATCTTCTTGCATCGTCGGTAAGACGTGCGAGTAAGTATCAAGCGTTAAAACGATGCTTGAATGTCCGAGTCTTTCTTGCACGATTTTCGGATTATGGCTAAAACCAACTTAACAAAACTTTTTACTTGAGTGTTTTGTTGATTTTTCATACAATCGCTTTGCTTGACCTTTAACATTCACAATGACTTCGGACTTAACTTTTCTAACTAATGAACCTGAACGCAAACTCTCGACGCGGCTTAATGTTCTTCTGTCTAAATCACAGCGTTTCGATTGCCTTGTCGGATATTTTTATCTGAGCGGGTTTTACTTAATTCAGAAATCGCTTGAACCTTGCGAGAAAGTCCGTATTCTCATCGGTTTGAAAACAGAAAGCGAAGTCTATAAAGCCTTACAACAAGCAAAGATTCAGCAAACATTCGATTTTCGTTCGACTTCTGAAACTGTCAAAGATTTTAAGAATCTTGTTTTGGAGCAGCTGACAAATGCCGATGAAACCGCCGAAATTGAAACAGGGATTGAGCAATTTGTCCGATGGTGTAGCGAAGGTAAAGTTGAAGTCCGGGCGTATGATAAACATCCGATTCACGCCAAACTTTATATTTTTTCATTCGATAAAGATCAAGTTGATAAAGGGCGCGTGATTACCGGCTCAAGCAATCTTTCATCAAGCGGATTTGAAAAGAATCTTGAATTTAATGTCGAATTAAAAAACAGAAACGATTATGATTTTGCTACCGAACAGTTTGAAAGGTTATGGAAAGAATCGGTCGAGGTTTCCGAAGACTTTGTTCAAACCGTCAAAAACAAATCGCATTTGGCGCAGTTTTCGCCTTACCAACTCTTTCTTAAATTTCTTTATGAATATTTTCGCGTTGAACTTAATCAGCCGCGTGAACTCGAACAGGATTATCAGCCGGACGGATTTATGCGCCTTCAGTATCAGCACGACGCAGTTTTAACTGCCAAACGTATTGTTGAGGAATATAACGGCGCATTTATCGCCGATGTCGTCGGACTTGGCAAAACTTATATGGCGGCAATGTTGGCGCGTGAACTTGACGGCAGAAGTCTTGTTATCGCTCCGCCCGCTTTGACTGACAAAAACAATCCGGGCGCGTGGCAGAATGTGTTTCACGATTTCGGCGTTCGCGGTTTTCACGTTGAATCGGTCGGTAAACTCGACCAGATTCTCAAGCTCGATCTGAGCCGGTATCAATATGTCTTTATTGACGAAGCGCACCGTTTCCGCAATGAAGATAATGAAACTTACGAAAAACTGCATAAAATCTGTAAATCAAAAGCCAAACTTCCAAACGGCGATCTAAAAGAAAAAGGCATTATCTTGGTGACGGCAACGCCTTTTAATAATCGCCCGAATGATCTTTTGAGCCAATTAAAACTTTTCCAGAGTTCGCGCAACAGTACTTTGCCGAACTTGCCGAATCTTGATAATTTTTTCCGCAATCTGAACAATCGTTTGCGAATGTATCATCGGATCAACGATCGTGAAAATTATCTAAAAACAATGCGTGAAAATGCGCGTGAAGTCCGTGAACGCATCTTAAAATATTTGATGGTTCGCCGGACTCGCTCGGAAATCAGCAATTATTACGGTGAAGATTTAGCAAAACAAAATTTGAAGTTCCCCGAAGTTGCCGACCCGCAACCCGTCTTTTATGAACTGTCGCAACGCGAAAACGAGATTTTCACACACACGATTGAACGCATTGCCAAGCAAATCACTTATTCACGTTATCGCCCTTTAATTGACCGCTATTTCAAAGGCGATTTAGACGAAAACCGGACGACCGCGCAAAACAACCTTGCCGCGTTTATGAAGGTCTTGCTCGTCAAACGGCTCGAAAGCAGTTTTGAAGCCTTTCGTCTGACGCTCGGACGTTTTATTTCTGTCTATCGGAAATTTATCAAGGCTTACCACAACGGCTACGTTTATGTGAGTAAAAAAAGGGCGGCGCAAATCTTTGATCTGATTGAAAACGCCGATTTTATTGCCATCGAAAAATTCATCGAAGACGAAGAAGCGGAAAAATACGGCGCGGACGAATTCAATCCCGAATTTATTTCGGAATTGGAAAGTGATTTGCGAGTCCTACTTTTGATTGAAGAAGATTGGAAAAGCATTTACCGCGACCCGAAATGGGACAAACTCAAATATCTTTTGCAAAACGATACTATCTTTCACAATTCAAAACTTTTGCTTTTTACCGAATCAAGGGAAACCGCCGAATATCTGACAAATCGAATCAAAGACGAATTAAACGAAAAAGTAATTTGTTTCAGCGGTAGTTCATCAAAGAAAGACCGCGAAGAAATCCTTCAAAACTTCGATGCCCGTGTTCGCAACCCGAAAGACGATTACCGCATTTTGATAACCACCGACGCTTTGGCGGAAGGTGTTTCGCTTCACCGTTCAAATGTCGTTATCAATTACGATATTCCCTGGAATCCGACACGAATGATGCAGAGAGTCGGACGCATCAACCGC
>JANPDZ010000866.1:0-2535 GCA_031431735.1 Acidobacteriota bacterium
ATCAGAAA
The DNA here is from genome assembly GCA_031431735.1 of Acidobacteriota bacterium. Taxonomy (GTDB): domain Bacteria; phylum Acidobacteriota; class Blastocatellia; order Pyrinomonadales; family Pyrinomonadaceae; genus JAFDVJ01. The sequence continues at coordinate 9 of JANPDZ010000866.1, forward strand.
AGAGCGATTTTATTCTGAAAAAAATAGTTTTGTTAAACAAAACACATCAAATTTTAAGTGTTGCAAATACGATAGTTCTAGTATTTAGCTTTTGTCTAACTGACATTATTTTTGAGCGAAACATGAGTGATAATTGATAAATATGCTTGACGGACAACCGAATTTATCAATTATCCATTATCCATTACTTCAGCAGTTTCTTTCGATAATTGTCTGAATTTTGGATCTACTGAGACTGTGATTGAAACACCGGATTCCAAAACCCCTTACTTTTTCGTCTCTTTTTCGAAATTGGCAAGTATTTCCAATTTTTATTTGAGATTTGAAATTTCAGATTTGAAATCATCAAATCACTTTATCCATAAACTTTTGACTGACAATATTTGAGAACAAAAAACCTAAATGTGAAACCTCAAATTACGCACAAAGAATGGTTCAAAAGGTTTTTGATTCAAAATATCTGAAATCTAAAATTACCCGATCTTCTCGCCAACCAAATAAACAACCGCTTCTTCGCTGACGACACGCGCCGAATGATATGTATTGGCAGGCATAAAATCGCGGTCGCCGGCTTGGAGGACAATTGTTCCGACGCGTTCGATCGTCAATTCAAGCGCACCCGAAATTATCCAATGCGATTGATCTTCGCCGTGTTTGTGATTGACATAGACGGCTTCGGGCAAATCGCTCCATTGAAAAACGCGATAACCTTCCGTCACCAAAATATACCGCAACATTGCCGAATTCGGCGCGTGCATTTGTGTCCAACGCTCAATTCTGTAGTTATTTTGCATATTCGTTTGATTTTTAAATTCCTTTAAGCATAAGTCTATATTACAATTTCCATATGATTCAAACAGTTTCGGGCGCACTCGAAAAATTTCAAAATTCGGTCGGCATCAAATTTCAGCTTTACAACAGTCTATTTTTGTCTTTGCCTTTCTACGGAGTAGATAAAACCGGCATTTTATTGTCGCTATTCAATACCGATTGCGAAGCAGGTTTTGCAAAAGGTAAAAGCCCAAACGAAATCATCGAAAGATTTTTTGAAAACAATTCCACCGAAGAAAAACTCGATTTTCTTTTTCGTTTTGTCCAATACGCCGAACGGCAGGTCGTTTTGTTTGACGCACTTGAAGATGCGGCTTTTACCGAATTGAACGATTTTAACGGCGCGGGAACTCTGACCCAGCTTGAAGCGCGGGTTTTGCAGGAAAACCGGAGCGGCGATTTTGCCGAAAAACTCAGAAATTTCAGCGTGCGGCTTGTTTTAACCGCACACCCGACGCAGTTTTATCCCGGCACGGTTCTCGGAATCATCAACGATTTGGTCGAAGCCATCGAACAAAACGATGTTGCGCTGATCAATTCATATCTCCAGCAATTGGGACGGACGCCTTTTTTCAAAAAACAAAAGCCTTCGCCGTTTGACGAAGCGCAAAGCCTCATCTGGTATCTCGAAAACGTCTTTTACGAAGCCATCGGCAATATTGCTTCCGATTTGAAAAATTCATTTCCAAACGAATCTTTCGACTTGTCAAATCTCGTCAAAATGGGTTTCTGGTCGGGCGGCGATCGCGACGGAAATCCGTTTGTGACGACCGAAACAACGCTCAAAACTGCCGATGCGCTGCGGCTTGCCGCGCTCCGATGTTATTATCGCGACACGCGCCGTCTTAAACGCCGTCTGACGTTCACGGGCATTGACGCGCTTCTCACTGAACTCGAAAACAAACTTTATGCAAATTCTTTTTTAGCCGAAAGAAACGATTTAACAAAAGGCGAGATCCTGACTTATCTGACCAGAATCCGCGAAATGCTCGTGGAAAATCATAACGGATTATTTGTCCATCTCGTTGACAATCTGCTCGAAAAAGTCAATACTTTCGGGCTTTATTTCGCCACGCTCGACATTCGTCAGGACAGCAGTATTCACGCCCGCGTTTTATCGGACGTTGCGAGAAAAACCGACATTTTGCCGAAGAATTACAACGATTTATCGAATAATGAAAAAATTCAAACACTTCTCAAAATCTCGCAGAAAGTTGACACGGAAATTTTCGACGATGAATTGACCAAAGATACTCTGCAAAATATCAGTGCGATCAAACAAATTCAAGCCCGAAATGGTCCGCACGGTTGCGAACGCTATATCATCAGTCACTCGGAAGCGGCTTTAAACGTGATCGAAGTTTTCGGTCTGTTTTTGCTCGGCGGTTGGACAGCAGAAGATCTGACGATTGATATTGTCCCGCTTTTTGAAACGATCGCTGATTTGCAGAAATCCGCCCAAATAATGCGCGAGCTTTACGAAAATCCGGTTTACCGTGAGCATTTGGCGCGCCGAAACAATATCCAAACAATTATGCTCGGCTTTAGCGACGGCACGAAAGACGGCGGCTATTTGCGAGCGAATTGGTCGATTTTCAGGGCGAAAGAGGCGTTGACGAAAGCCTCGAGGGAGCATGGCGTTTCGGTCGTTTTTTTCGACGGTCGCGGCGGCCCGCCCGGTCGCGGCGGCGGCAAC
>JANPDZ010000867.1:0-6147 GCA_031431735.1 Acidobacteriota bacterium
CAGTTGTTCCGCCGGCAATTTCGCCGGCTTCGATGACCACGACGCGAAAACCTTCGTGCGAAAGCCGAAAAGCACACGCCGCGCCGATTATTCCCGCGCCGATAATTGCAATGTCGTAATTACTCATTAGATCTTTCCAAAATAAATATTGACAGAATTTCAGAATAAATTAACCGCTGAGACGCTGAGACGCTGAGAGAAAACAAAAACTTTTGGAAGATACTCTTAAAATCCGCGCATTTTTGAGATAATCAGAAGTTGATCTGCCAAACATTTTTTCAAAAAACTCAGCGTCTCAGCGTCTCAGCGGTAAAAAATTATTTAGGAAAGATGTCTACTGATTGTATGCCGTAGCAAAACGGATCGCTTTCGTCCAAAATCAAATCAATCTCGGCTGTAATATGTGCCGAACCGCGAATGATCGGGATAATTTTTCCGTCAATAATTTTCACTTTTCCATCAAAAACGCTGCCGATAATGCTTTCTTGCCGCCAGATTTCGCCCGCCTTTAATTTGCCGTCGGCGTAAAGGCAGGCGAGTTTTGCGCTCGTGCCGGTCCCGCACGGTGAACGGTCGTATTCAATCCCCGGACATAACACAAAATTGCGGCTGTCGGCGGTTTCACTTGGCGAAAAAATTTCGATATGGTCAATTTCCTGGCCGTTTTCGCCCGTGATCCGGTTTCGGCTTAAAGCCTCGCGGACGCGTGTCGTGAACTTTGTAAGTTGTTCCAAATTATGGAGTGCGAGTGTTAACGGATGTTCTTCGATCAAGAAAAACCAATTTCCGCCCCAGGCAATATCGCCTTTTATACAGCCGTAATCTTCGACCTCAATTTCGACGGCTTTGGCAAAACGGTAACTTGGAACATTCGTGATCGTGACAAAACCTTGCAGATCGAGTTCGGCTTCGACGATGCCGACCGGCGTTTCGATTCTTTGTTTTCCGATGCCGATTCGTTTTACAAATTCGAGCGTTTTGACCAATCCGATCGTGCCGTGGCCGCACATTTTCAGGAAACCGACATTATTAAAAAAGATCACGCCGGCGGCGCAGGTTTTGTCGGTTGGTTCGCACAACAAAGCCCCGACGATCGCCGAATGTCCGCGCGGTTCGTTGACGATCGCCGAACGCAGATAATCATAATTTGTCTTGAAAATTTCCAGCCTTTCAGCAATTGAACCGGTTCCCAAATCTGGAAAACCATCAAGAACAACCCGAGTCGGTTCGCCGGCGGTGTGTGAATCAATAACGTGAATTTTTTTCATCGCGGAGTGCAAACTTTTTAACAATATAGCATAATCGCTTTTTCAGAGAAAATCATTTATGACGGCAATTATTCACCATCCGATCTATCAAAAACACGACACCGGATTTGGTCATCCCGAAACGCCCAGACGTTATGAAGTTGTTATGAACGCGCTCAAAAGTGACGAAAATTTTTGGGAAAGTTTATTGGAGATCACGCCCGAACAGGCTTCCCAAGGAATGATTCAGGCGGCGCATACTAAGGAACATTTCAAGCGGGTCGAAGGTGCATTTGAAAACGGTTTGGATCGGCTCGATGCCGATACGGTCGTTTCGATGCAATCGTTTGACGCTTCGCTTTACGCGGCGGGCGGCGCGTGTCGGGCGGTTGACGCGGTCATGCAGGGCGAGGCGAAAAATGCGTTTGTCGCGGTGCGTCCGCCCGGACATCACGCAACGGGCGAAAACGCGATGGGTTTTTGTCTTTTCAACAATGTCGCCATCGCCGCTCGTTATGCTCAGAATCGTTATAAGGAAATCGAACGCGTCGCGATCGTAGATTGGGACGTGCATCACGGCAACGGCACACAGGGAATTTTCTATGATGATCCGAGCGTGTTTTTCTTTTCGATGCACCAATATCCGTGGTATCCGGGCTCAGGCAGTCGGGGCGAAACAGGTTTCGGGCGCGGCAAAAATTACACGCTGAATGTTCCCGTCAAAGCGCACACCAAGCCGAGCGAGCAGAAACGAATGTTTGAAAGCGCGATCGGCGACATTCGCGCGGATTTCAAGCCGGATTTAATAATAATTTCGGCGGGTTTCGACGCTCATTTGTCAGACCCGCTCGGACAATTGCGCCTTCAGGATGCCGATTTTGAGCAGATGACGAAAACCGTTAAACAATGGGCGACGGAAGTTTGCGGCGGACGAATTGTTTCCGCGCTCGAAGGCGGTTACAATCTCGAAACTTTGGGCGAAACGGTGAAAAATCATATCAAAGCATTGCGTGACGAGTAATTTTAGTACTCTATAAAATAAATTTTCTGATATTTTTTAACGCAGAGAGCGCCGAGAACGCAGAGGAGATATTTAACAATCATCCTGTAAATTCAAATCTTAGTAAAAACTCTGCGCTCTCTGCGCTCTCTGCGTTTATATTAAAAAACTTAATTTACAAAGTATTTAGTCGGAAATAAAAGTCATATTATGCTCAATTGCAGTAAATTCAACCAATTGGTTTGGGAATGAGAAATGGTAGCTTTTGGAACTGACCGTGACTAAATACAAATTTAGAATCGGTAAATTATTGAATCTAAAATATCCAAAATCATTAGTTAGACGCGTTTGCGTTTCAAGCGTCATCAGATCTATGACGAGCACACGGGCGCGTCTGATGCCGCTACCGTTAGCGGAAATCACTCTTCCGGTTATAGTTCCTGAAATATCAAACTGCGCCTGGACGTTCACCACGACGGCGAAAGACAGGAAAACTGCAGCCAGTATGAAACTCCTTAATTTCATATAAAACTCCCTTGCGTTTAATTTTATCTTGACTCTATAAAGTAGAAACTACCTTAGATTTCCAAAAAACACAAGTTTTAATTGAGAACGGGCAATCACGAATTATAGTTATCGCGGCGTTTGTGCTAAACTCTTCAAAAAAGGAGATAAATAAAATGCCGGATGTTGAAGTTCCGTGTGTTCAGTGCAAGGAAGTTTTTATTTTCACTGAAAAAGAGCAGGAAATTTTTTATCAACGCAATATGATGCCGCCGCAGCGATGCGTGAAGTGCCGTTCAAAAAAAGCTGCGACGGGCGGAAATGCGCCGACCAAATTTGAAATTGTTTGCGATCATTGCGGCAAACACGATCAAGTGCCGTTTCAGCCAAAGGTCGGTCGCTCCGTTCTGTGCCGCGAATGTTTTCAGGCGAGTAAATCGCGGGTGCGCGTTGCTTAGAGAGTGGAGAGTAGAGAGTGGAGAGTGGAGAGTTAAAGAATTAACTCTCTACTCTCCACTCTCTACTCTCCACTCTCCACTAAAAAATGAACTTTGAAACCATCAAATACGAACTAAACGAAAATGTAGCGATTATCACCTTTAATCGTCCTGAAGCCTTAAATGCGCTTTCACTCGGACTCACGAAAGATTTGTTGGCGGCGATTCAAAAAGCCGTCCAAGATAAAGCGCGTGCCGTTGTCTTAACCGGCGAGGGACGTGCTTTTTGTTCGGGCGGCGATTTGCGCGAGATGCAGATGATGTGGCAAAAAGAAGGCCGAATTGAAGCCTTTATGGAAGAACCCTTGAAGGCGCTACACGATGTGATTTTGCTGATTCGTGAAACGCCGGTTCCTTTTCTCGCCGCCGTGCAGGGCGTTTGCGCGGGCGCGGGGACAAATTTTGCACTGGCGTGCGATTTGGTTTTCGCGGCGGAAACCGCGAGCTTTAACGAAGCCTTTGTCCGCATCGGACTTTCGCCCGATTGCGGCGGTTCGTTTTTTCTGCCGCGCGCGGTCGGCGAAAAGCTCGCAGCGGAAATTTTTATGACGGGTGAAACTATTTCTGCGGAGCGTGCGTTTGCAATCGGGATGATAAATCGCGTCGTCGCGGCGGACAATTTAATGAACGAGGCATTGCTGATGGCACGCAAACTCGCGCTCGCCCCGACCGCTTCGATCGGACGCATCAAGCAGATGCTCAACGCCACATTTTCAAATAATTTATCTGAGCAACTTGATTTAGAACACAGATTACAGATTGAATCGGGCAAAGGTAATGATTTTAAAGAAGGCGTGCAGGCATTTTTTGAAAAACGCCCGCCGAATTTTACGGGACGTTAATGTCGGCTTTCAGCAAGAAATCCGACTTATCAGACAGGCTCGCGAAAACTCAATCGGGTAAGTTTCCGTAAAAATAGCGGACGAAAGGCAATTTGTCTCTCGTCCGCTTTTGATTTAGGGGATTGCTTTGACGGGTAAATCCGTCGGCAAACCGAATTTTGTATAAGCGAAACTTCCGTTTGAGAATAGTTGATACCAGTCTCCGCCGCGATAGACGGCTTGTTCGATTCTGCCATCGCCGTTGTAATCCGCCGGCACCGGAATATCTCCGTTGATTCCGAATTTGACTGCGTGAAACTCGTTGTTCGAGTTATTCAGCCAATACCAAATTCCGTCTGAAGGTCGCCAAACTGCTGTGTCCGGTCGTCCGTCGCCGTCAAAATCAACCGCCATCGGAATATCGCCGGGCAAGCCGAACTGATACGCCGAAGTTTCATTATTTGAACTATTGAGCCGATACCAAACACCGTCGCGATAAACCGCTAAATCGGCTTTGCCGTCCGAATCGAAATCCGCCGGAACGGGTTTGTCGGAAGCAATGCCGAATTGGACGGATTTATAGTTTCCGTCGGATGAATCCAGACGATGCCAAACGCCGCTTGACGGGCGATAAACGGCAATATCCGTTTTTCCGTCGCCATCAAAATCTGCGGGAACAGGTTTATCTTCAGTCGCCCCGAAATGAACCGCCGAAAACGCGCCGTTTGAACTGTTCAGACGATACCAGTTTCCTTCCGACGGACGATAAACCGCGATGTCGGCGCGATTATCGCCGTCGTAATCTTCGGCAACCGGAATATCGCCGCTGCTGCCGAAACGCACAACTCTCAAAGCATTATCCTGGCTTTGCAAGATATACCAATTGCCTTCGCTTGGACGGAATACGGCGAGATCGCTTTTGCCGTCGCCGTCAAAATCTTGAACCGGACGCGGCGAACTTGGTGTCGCCACAAAATCCACATTGAGATTTTGGTCAAGAAAGGCAATGCCTACCGTGTTCGGAGAAATGTTGTAGCCTTCGCGCTCGGCAAAGACGACGTAAAACGAACCCGTGCGGACATTTTGAAACCGATAATTTCCCTGAGAATCCGTGGTTGTGGTGCGAATATCACCGGTATCGGTAGTAATCAAGGTCAATCTGGTATTCGGAAGTCCGATGTTTCCCGCAGTCGAACTGACATCGCCGCCTAACGCCGCAAAAGCAACTGTCGGTCCCGAACTCGTCGGACGACCGACAAACGTAATGCGTTTATTGCGGTTGAGGAAAACCTCATAATTATTCGGGTTGTAATTGTAAAGCAGATGTGTCGCTGAAACGAGATACGATCCGTTCAGGATGGTGTCGGAAAAACCAAAATAGCCTTCTGAATCGGTCAGCATAAAGCCGTCGCCGTCGCCGCTCATTCCGATTGCCGTATTTGGCAGAGGATTTCCCGTCGTGTCAACCGCCCTGCCGGAGATTGAAAAATCTCCGAGTTTCGTCACGAAAGCGTCAAGTCCTCCATTAAATGACGTTTGAAAGCTTTCAGATGTGGTCGGATATGCGGGTGATCCACCGGATGTTGTATATCCGGTTACAAAAGGATTTCCCGCCGAATCAATCGCTATTCCGTATCCAAGATCGTTAAAGTTGCCGCCGATAAAGGTGGAATAAACAAGCGCCGAACCTGACGGATTGAGTTTCGTCACGATTACATCTAGACCTCCATTATGAGAAGTATCAAAAGCTCCGGCAGTTGTCGGATATGCGGGTGTTCCGCCGAGCGTATTTCCGGTTACAAAAGCGTTTCCCGCTGAATCAATCGCTATTGCTCGTCCTATATCGTCAGAACTGCCGCCGATAAAGGTTGAATAAACAAGCGCCGAACCTGAAGCATTGAGTTTTGTTACGATTACATCGTCACTTCCATTATAAGTAGAGCGTGTCGTGTAAATCTAAGTGGAATATTATCAATAGGTTATTGATAAACTCGAATTAATTCTATGGCTTTTGCTGTCAAAATCGGACGATTTCAGCCTTATTTTAGTGGTTTTAGCTCCAATTTACTATGTATTTG
>JANPDZ010000868.1:0-17889 GCA_031431735.1 Acidobacteriota bacterium
TTTGGTGAAGGAGGCTTTTTCATACCTTTGTGAAATTTACTTTTTCGCACAAAGGTATGAAAAAGGTCAAAACTGAAGCGAGTTTAACCAAATCTAAACGGCTTAGCTGATTATTTTCGTCCAATTTCGTCCAAAGTCTAAGTAAAAGTTTCAGTTAGTTTAGCTTTTCCTGCAATTTTCGCAAAGCCTTGTAAGCCTGCATATAACCTGGCTGTTCGTCGAGCGCGAGTCCGTAATGCCGCGCTGCCGCAAGCAATTTTCCGCGTTTTTCGTAAACGCGTCCGAGGTTAAAATGCGGATAGGCGCGCGCATCGTAGCGAATTGCCTCGATCGCCAGCTTAAACCAACGCACACAATCGTAATAATTTCCCTTGGCGATCAGATAACTGCCGATGTCGTTATATGGATTGCCAAAAGTGGCATCAACAGCGATTGCCGCCAGACATTCGGCAATTGCCAGTTCATAATTTCCCTCAAAGCTATAAACCCAGCCGAGAAAGGTCAAGGCTTCGGCGGTCGGGAAAACCTCGATCGATTTTTTATAAAGTTTGATCGCCGCTTCATAATCCTTTGCCATCTGCGCTTGATACGCTTCATTAAAAAGCGCAACGGCTTCGCGTTTGGTCGGATTGAGTATTTCTTGCTCGAAAAACATCGTTGGTTAAAATTCTAAAGCCTGCGGCAAATCTGAGCAAGATTTAGCGCAAAATATTCGGAAAGATTTCGGATATGAAGAAAGCGGCTGACTTATGGAGAAACTTTATCTTCCAGACAGTTATTTCCGTGTCCCCACGCCAAACCGTCCAAAAACTCTACTAAGGAACGTGTAAAAAAACTTATGTAAAAAATAACTTATAGAGATAGTTTAGAGGCGGTCTATGACCGCCAACCGACTAAATTTAACCCAACTCATTTTTTAGATATTCCTATTAAATGCCGCGAATTGCCGTGTAAAGGCGGACTCAAAACGCTACTTGATCTTCACGATTCTGCCTTCAAGACGCGGCGTGATCGTCTGATTCGGCGAAGATTTGATCGCTTGCTCAAAAACATCAGAATCCTTCGGCGCGTCCGTTGCATTGATCAGAACTTTTCCGTCCTTAAACATCGTGTAGCCGTCGCCGCCGCGGGTAACTAAAAAGTCCGATGTCGCCAAGGTATAAGTTTTCGCTTCGTCCAGAGATTTTCCGCCGATTAAAACTTCGCTGACACGACTTCCCGCCGGTTTTGAAGTGTCAAATTTAAAACTCATTCCCGAAATTTGCGGAAAACGGCCGGGTTCGCCGTCTTCGCCCGTGCCGCTTCGGGCGACGCCGTGTTCCAACGCTTCACGCAAAGTTTTGCCCGTGATTTCGATCTTCACGATCGGATTGTTGAACGGCAAAATCGAAAGCACGTCGCGCTTTGTCAAAGTTCCGGCGTTGTAAGTCAGATCGGCACGGATCGAACCGCCATTGACCAGCGCAACATCAGAGTTTGCTGCGTTGCGATAAGCGTCGGCGACAAAGTTTCCGATGTTCGTTTCTTTCGTTCGGTTCGAGATCGAAAGCGCGTCTAAACTAACGCCCGTCATTCCGACCGGTTCCGATAATTTCACCAGCAGGTCTTTGTATTTATCAAACACGACGGCAAATTCGGGCGCGTCTTCGATCTGGTCGGTGACGGGAATAATTTCCCAATCAAAACTTTCGAGCCGTTTGGTCGCCGCATTGAAATTCAGATTGAATTTGCCCAATTCACGCGCATCAGCCGTCATTTTAAAGATCGGCGTGCCGTTCGATGAAGATTGTAAAAGAGTGTGTTCGTGTCCGCCTAAGATTAAATCAAACTGCGCACATTGCGCCAATTGCTTGTCCTGCGTCATCGAAAGATGTGTTAACCCGACGACCGCGTTGACCTTGAATTTTTTACGCATCTGTTTGACGAGTTTTTTCGCTGTCGAGCAAAAATCCAACACCTGAAGGCTGTCTTCCATCGAAGAGGTCTGTTTTGTTTCGGGCAGCAGAAAACCGATAAATCCGATCTTTACGCCCGCAATTTCACGAATCACGAACGGCGGCAAATCGGCAAATATTTTGTTCGTCTTTGTGTCGAAAACATTCGCGCCGAGCCACTGAAATTTTGATTCCTTCATTCGTTGAAGCAGAACATCGGTTTTGACATCAAATTCGTGATTGCCAAAAACGGCGTAATCAATGCCGACCACATTCCACGCGTCAATCATCTGCGCACCTTTGTAAGTTCGCGTTTCGACCGACGGCGAAAGCGTATCGCCGCCGAGCGTAAAGATCGTGTTTGGATTATCTTTCAACGCTTCTTTTTTAAGCGTCAGCAAACGCGCCAGACCGCCGCGACGACCTCCGTCAACCGGCATAAACTGATAAACGTCGTTGACGTGCAAAATACTGACACGAATATTCTGCGAAAAGACCGGGAGCGTGAAAAAAATGAGCAAAAACAATAAATTTAAGCGAAATCGAAACATCGAAATTCTCCAGTTCGGGTGAAATTTGTAAAGCAATAATATTATACTTGTTTTCAAAAATTTTGTATCTGATTAGGTCTTTGGTTTTTGGTCTTTGGTTTTTGGTTCTATTCAATGGAAAAACCGTTGATTATCAACCAGGACTTCGGAAAAATAAGCGGGCGTGGCGAGAATTTCAACGCTAATCTGCTATTTCTACCAAAAATCAAAGCCCTGAGCTAATTGATAACGATCAAAATGCTCGTAGCCGCCTTGTTTTGGCAGAGCGGTTTATATAACTCTTACTTATCCAAGTTCTTGTTTGGGTTTAACCATTAGAAGCAACGCGGCGGCGCAAATCGAAATGATCGCGCTGATTAAAAATGCGGTGCTCGCACCGAACCAACTCCACAATCCGCCGAAGATTATTGAAGCAGGAAGAACCGTGATCGAAAACGCGAGATTGTAAAATCCGTAAGCCGTACCGCGTTTTTCGGGCGGAACCAAATCGGCAACGAGTGCTTTTTCGACGCCTTCGGTCAAACCGAAATAGACGCCGTAAATGATGAACAACGCCCACGCCTGCCACGCTGAATTGACGAAGGCAAAACCCGCGTAAACAAAGGCATAAACGATCCAACCCGAAAAAATCAGCGTTTTGCGTCCGAGACGGTCTGATAGATCGCCGCCGATCAGTGAAAAGATCACTTTACTAAAATGCAAAGCCATCCACAAAAGCGGTAAAACAGCGACCGGAATGCCCGATTGCTCGGCGCGGAGAAGCAAAAATGCGTCGGTCGAATTCGATAAAGTGAAAAGCGCGATGACGATCAGAAAGCGTTTGAAGTTTGAATCAAATTCTTTTAACGAAAGTTTGATCGGTGTGACAGTGATGTTTTCGGGTGAGGGGGCGTGGACGGTTTCCTTGACGAAAAAGACGATCACGAATAAACCGAGCGCAACCGGAATTGAGGCGAAAAGAAAAACTTGACGGTAATCATTTGCCGTTGGATTTTCGGGGTTTTGGGCAAGAAACGAAAGTAAAACAAAGGCGCAAACCGGACCCAAAACCGCACCGAAATGGTCGGCGGCGCGATTGAAACCGAATGCAAATCCGCGTTTTTCGGGCGGAACAGAATCAGCAAGCAGTGCATCGCGCGGCGTGCCGCGAATTCCTTTGCCGATCCGGTCAGTGACGCGAACGGCTAAAACCTGTTGCCAACTGCCGACAAATGCAAGCAATGGGCGAGCCAGACTAGCGAGCGAATAACCGACAAAGACGGGAAGTTTTCGTTTGTTGAATCGATCGCTGAAATAACCCGAAAAGAGCTTCAGAAACGCGGCAACCGATTCGGCAAAACCTTCGATCAAACCGATGGCAAACGGCGTCGCGCCGAGCGTTAAAGCCAGAAACGCGGGCAGCAGCGGATAGATTATTTCGCTCGAAGTGTCGTTGAGCAGACTGACAAGACTTAAAGCAAAGACATTGCCGGAAAGATTCCGATAGCGGGCAAAGAAGTTTTTGATTTTGTGAAGCATCGAGAAAAAAGTCTTGAGTCTTGAGTCTTGAGTCCTGAGTCCTGAGTCTTGAGTCTTTTTGTTTTTGACCTAAGACTTCAGACTCACGACCCAAGACTTAAGACTTTTAACGCGGTTTTTGCGTTGTCGGGGTTGGACGACCCGTAGGTGTTCCGCCGCCGCCGCCCGAACCGAACCATAAAAAAGCAATACTGCCGATAAAGGCAATCGCCAAAATGACAATGACAACCGCCATTCGCACCGCCATTTTTACAGTCTTTTTGAGCAGTTTATAAGCGACAAAGGCAATCACCGCGAAAATAAAAAAGAAAGCGATGCCCAAAAATGCACCGATGCCGCCAAACGGCGCAATGTCAAATAGCAAAGTCGTTAAAATCATAATTCTCCTTTTTCCTTCAATGCCCGCTCAACTTTTTCCAAATCTTCTTCTGAAAGCGAGGTTTCCTCCAACGGCAGCGCGAATTCTTCATCAGCCCACGCGCCGAAATCAAGTAATTTGCACCTTTCCGAGCAAAACGGGCGAAATTCGTTGCCGTAATATTCAGTTTGTTTTCCGCACGAGGGACATTTAACTTGTGGCATAATTTTTTTAGATGTCAGATTAACACAAATCGAAAAAAAGTTGAATGTTTTCGTCAATGGTGTAATCATACAAAATTAGATGCGATTTTTGCATCAAAGCGAACAAAACCGTTGAGAAGAACGTAAATTTTTAACAACGAACGGAGAATAATAAAAAAATGACCGATTATAAAGAACGCTTTGAAAAATGGCAGCGCGATGCCAAGGAACGATTTGACGATTTTGACAAGCAAATCGGCTTGACCGATAAGCTCGGCGAAGGCGCGAAGGTATTAAAGGACACGGCGCAAAAAGGCGCGGAAGTTATCAAGGACGGAGCCCAAAAACTCAAAACCGAAGCCGAAAAAACCGAAGTCGGCAAACAAGCTGTAAATGTCGCCGAAGGTGCTTTCAAAACTGCCGGAGACACGGCAAAAAAGGTTTATGAAGCGAGTGAACCGCTGCGCGATGCGGCGGGCGATGCCGGCGGAAAAGCCGCCGATGCGGTTGGCACCACGGCCGTCGAAGCCGAAAAAATTATCAAAAAAGCTTCAAAAAAGGCCGGCGAAGTTTTTAGCGTCGCGACCGAAAAAGCCGGCGAGGTTTTTGAAGACGCAACCGACGCATTCAAAAAAACTAGCAAGACCGCGACCGGGATTTTCAATTTCGGCGCAAGTTGGACGCGCACATTTGATTCGGCGTGGAAAACTTTGCAGCAAACTTCTGATTGGATCACCGAAAAACCTTTGCAAGCCGCCGCGACCGGTGTTTCGGTTGCGATCGGCGCAGGTCTCGGGGTTGTCTTCACAGGCCTCAGTTCACATTGGCTTTTTAATTCCGCAATTCCGGCGTGGTCAGTCAAAAAGGTCAGCGAACTTTTTAATGATTATCTCAAAGAGCAGGAAAATCTCATCACGGACGGCGATCTCTCGAAAGCTGAAACCGAGAAGATTCAATTTGAACGCGACATTGCCAAATACTTTGGCGCCCCGCTTTTAGGCGCATTCTCATTTGCTTCGGGTGCGGTCATGATGACTAATATCATCAATCCGAAAACCATCACGGGCGCGCCGATTGACTGGATCTTGGGCGGCAATCCGCTACTCGAAGGCGTTTGGTTTTTCGGCAACGGAATGGTTTGTTTCAAAACCGGCTACGACTTTTTTATGATCGCGCTCGAAGACCACGACGACGTGCAGAAAATCGTGCGTGAAGTCAAAGGAATGCTGCCGCAGGCGAGTTAGTTTTTAAGCGACGGCGGGACGAAGCGACGATGCGACGATGTGACAAAGCGACGGAGTGACGGAGCGACGAAGCGACGGAGGGACGGAGCGATTTTGTTGCGGAAACTGAATGTCAAATTTGTATATATCTAATTCAGAAACAAAGTCTCATCGTCGCTCCGTCACACTGTCTCACAGTCTCTCTCTCCGTCCCTCCGTCCCTTTGTCACATCGTCGCTCCGTCCCTCCGTCGCTTTGTCACAAAGTCAGCAAACATCTTTACTTGTTTTTTGTCGCGGTAAAAGGAATCAACCCGAAAGGACTGTCGAGTGTGCCTTTCATCGTGCCGCCCTCGACCGTTCCATCCATTTTGAGGTCGATCGGCTGACCGTTGACGGTGACTTTTGCCGTTCCCTGAACGTTATTTCCGCTGACCTTGCCGTTTTCAACGCTTCCGCCGCCGAGTTGAGAAGAAAGCGTTCCGTTGAAGTTGTCGGCGGTCTGCTTTAATTCCATCGCCATCTCGACGGATTGTCCGGGCGCTTCGGCGATCAGTGTCCATTTTCCGCTGACATCAATCGCTGCTTTGACGGTTGTATCAACCTTTTTTGCAAGCGTCACAGTGCTGACATCAACCGTAATTTCCTTGAGGCGTTGCGCGACTTCCGCCGTACCGCCGTCTTGGAAACGTCCGCCGAGATGTTTGGCAAGGAATTTTTCGACTGACATCACCATTGCCAGATTGTTGACCGGACGCTGAAATCCGTGTCCTTCATCGGGCGCGAGCAGATATTCGACCGGATAATTTCTCTCGCGCAAGGCAACGACAATCTGATCGGCTTCCGCCTTTTTCACTCGCGGATCATTTGCGCCCTGCACGATCATGAGCGGAGTTTTGATCTTATTCACACTGTTAAGCGGCGATTGACGGTCGAGTTGGGCCTTGCCTTCGGGCGTGTTCGGGTCGCCCATCCTTTCGTAAAATGTTTTCCGAATTGCTTCCCAATACGGCGGAATCGAGCCGAGTAGCGTGTTCAAATTTGACGGCGCAACAATGGCAACTGCCGCCGCATAAACATCAGGCGTGAATGTGACACCCGCGAGCGTCGCATAACCGCCGTAGCTTCCGCCCATTATGCCGACGCGTTTTGCGTCAACCGTGCCTTGCGACACAAGATATTTGATGCCCCACGTAATGTCGTCTTGCATCAGATCGCCCCATTGTTTGTTGCCGGCATTCAAAAACTTTTTGCCGTAACCCGTCGAAGCGCGGAAATTAGGCATCAATACGGCATATCCGCGATTTGCCAGAAGCTGTGCAAAGTTACTGAATCCCCACGAATCTCTGCTCCACGGGCCGCCGTGCGGGAAAACCACCAGCGGCAGATTTTTCGCTTCCATACCTTTCGGCAAAGTCAGGTAAGCCGGAATCTCGAGCCCGTCCGAAGATTTATAGCGAATCGCCTTCATTTCCGACATCGCCGCACGCGGAATTTTTTCGCGAACGACATAAAGCGTCGAGAGTCCTTTTGACTTGCGGTCGTAAAGCCAGACCGTTCCCGGATCAATGTCGCTGTATGAAACGACGATCCATTTTTGTTCGTCTTTGGTGTTTGATTGAAAATTAAGTTCGCGTGTGCCGCCGAGCTTCTTTTTGATGTCGTTGTAATCTTTCTCAAACTTTTTGTCTTTGAAATAAATACGCGGTTTGTCGTCGTTGTAGCTTGTCGAAATCAATTCATTCGTGATGTCGGAAAAACTCGCGCCGCCGAAGTCAACACGGCCAAGCGGATCTTGTTCGACCAATTCTTCTTTAAGTGTTGACGGGTCAAACAGTACGAGCTGCGTTAAATCGCGGTCGCCTTTGTTCGTTTGCATAAAGACGCGTTTGTTGTCTTTGTGAAAACGAACCGAACCGCAGGATTCGCGCCAATTGCAATCGTAGATCTTTGTAAAAGAACCGTTTTCTTCGACGCGCAAAACTTCCGTGTCGCCATTTTCGGCGGAACGCGTCGCCAGACGGAGTTTGTCGGCGTTGTCGAAAACAAAGCCTTGCAGCCGCTCGGTATTTTTACGGATCAGAGTTTTTTGTCCGGTCGAAATTGAAACTTTATAAAGATCGTGCCAGGCCGGATCGCGGTCGTTCAAACCGACATAGATCGCGTCGGGTTCGGAACGCGGCACGCCCTGAATAAAAGCGCGGACATTTTTACCTTCGGTCAGATTTCGCGCCGTCGGGTTTGCATCCGCCGGATTGACCGCATAAACATTGAAGTTTTCGTCGCCATCGTTATCTTTGACGAACAAAATAAATTTGCCGTCCTGACTCCAAAAATAACTCGGAATCGGACGTTTGGTTTCGCTTGTAATTGCTTTGGCGGCAGTAAAAGGTTCATTAATACCTTTGACGTAAATATTACGAACGCCGTTCAAAGGTTTGATGAACGAAACGAATTTGCCGTCGGGCGAAAGCTGCGAAGCGGCGATTTCGGGGTTGCCGAAAAATAATTCGCGGTCAACAAGCGCCGGCTGTTGGGCTGAAATTGTCAAAAATGTTGCTAAAATCAGTGTTAAGCAGAACAGATACTTAAACATATTTTCTCCTGAATATTAAAATGTTAAAACGAGATGTTGGTGTTTCTTACGGAACAAAATCGGTTTTGTTTCCATAAAGAACCTGGTAAAAATTATTTTTTTTGCCCACGAAACACACGCGCATACACTAAAATAAGAAAAAACTAAGCAGGTAAGCATATATTTTGTAACATAATGATAATGCAGAAACACGCACGAAGTAAGTGTGAAATGCGCCCTTACGAGCGTAGCGGGCTTCTGCATTATGTTGCAAAACTTTGGTTGACCTGCTTATTTTGTTTTGTGTTTTATTTTTCGTTTCTTTCGTGTGTTTCGTGGGCAAAATTATCGTTATTTTTATGCAGTTTCTAGTGAACCTGAATCGGAAACGGCGTAAAACACAGAGCAAAAATTACCAATGTCAAAAAGGCGACGAGTTTGCGTTTGAAATCGAGCGGCGCGTTGTCGAGCGGTTCGGGATGACGAATACGCATCATTATTCCAAGTAAAACCGCAAACAGCAATCCGCTCGGACTGTTATAAAAATAAAAACCCGCAATCGCCAGCAAAATCATCACGACAAACGCGATCCTGCCCGTCCAATAATGAATACGCTCGCCGAACACGGCATAGATCGCGTGTCCGCCGTCGAGCTGTCCTGACGGAATCAGGTTCAGAGCCGTGACGAGCAAACCGATCCAGGCCGCTGACGTAAAAGCATTCATAAAACTCAGATTCAAATCTACTCTGAAAATATAAGCTAATATTTGCGTGAATAATGGATCGGAAAAATACAGAACGCTTTGAGACGTTGCCATTTGTTCGGGCGAAACTTGCTGTATTGTTAAAATCCCGATAACCGCAATCGGAATCAGCGCGATAAAACCCGCGATCGGGCCGGCAACGCCGATGTCGAATGTGGCGTGTCGCGACGGTAGCGGCGAAAGTATTTTGATAAACGCGCCAAATGTTCCGGCCGGTCCGATGAGCGGCGGAGTCGGGATAAAAAATGGCAAAGTCGCGTCAACTCCGTAAATCCGGCAAGCAATGTAATGTCCCATTTCGTGCGAAGTCAGGATAAAAAGCAAAGAGAGCGAAAAGCTCAAACCGTGTTTTAAGACTTCGCGATCGTGCAAAAGCGCATAGATCGTGCCGGAGATCAGATGATAATACTCAATCGGCAAGGTCAACAGAAAACTTAGGGTTTCTGCGAAACTTTGCGGATCGGCGTTGGGAAAAGGCATCTCAGAGCCGAAAGGGTAAATACTGCCCGCGATCGTCACGGTGCAAAAAGTCAAAATCAGCAGAGCAATGTGTTTTGCCCACGTTCTGACACTCGGGCGCATCGCTTGACGATGGCTGAAAAATTGATTATCGGTTGAATCTGAATCGGACATTAAAAGAAAACAAAAAACCGTAAATCGCAAACATAATTCTAACATCTTGCGATTTACGACACACAATTGAAAAAAAAGGTGAATTTTAAGAAAAACCTATTCCTTGACGGCTTTTGCCTGTAATTCTTTGCCCGGTTTAAAGCGAATGGTTTTGCCCGAAGGAATCGGAACTTCTTTGCCGGTGCGCGGATTGCGTCCGACTCCGCGTTTGCGTGCCTTCACCACGAAAACACCGAAACCTCTTAATTCGATACGTTTCCCTTTTGCCAAAGCGTCCTTCATCGCGTTGAAAAGCGAATCCACAACTTGCTCGGCTTTTTGTTTCGGAACGCCGGTTTTTTCAGCGACGCGGTTGACAATGTCAAGTTTAATCATTTTATTCTCCTCCTTTGAAAATATTGTAAGAACAAAGTTTATTGGCTTTTATTGATGATAAAGACGAACCTCGTATCTGTCAAGATTTTTTGACCGTTTTATCGGCTAAATTCTGTAAAATACGTATTTTACGACAGATTTTATGAATGTTATAAGCGAAAACTTACCAAAAAATAAAGATTTACCGGTTTTGATGAAATTCAAAAAACTTTTCCAAACATATTTCGGGAATTTCAAAATGCGGAAAATGACCGATTTCCTCAAATTCGACAATATCGGTCTGATGCGGCACAACCTCGCGGAATCTTTCAACCAAGTGCTTGCCCGAAACTTTGTCGGCTAAACCGTTGATAAGGCGCAACGGTTGGGTCATCGCCTGCAATGCGCCGACCCAACGCGTGCGGTATTTTGTGCGTTCGGTCATATAGCGAATCAATTTATGCGCGATTCGTTTGCCGTTACCCGATTTGAAAAGATAAACGAAATCTTCCAATTCCTGCGCAGTCGGTCGGGTTTTCGCGCCAAACACAGAAGCCAGACTGTCTTTGAATCTGGAATCCGAAATCAATCTGCCGAACAGAAAGCCAAACGGGCTGATCAGAATTTTCTGCGCAAGGATCGGACGATGCGTTTCGGGAAAAAGCGCACCGTTGAGCATACAAATGCTCACGATCGAAAAATTGAGCCGCTTTTCTTCAGCACGTGCAAGAAGTTCCTGCGTGATCGTATTGCCATAATCGTGCGCGAGAATATGGACGCGTTTGATCTGCAAATTTTCAAGCAAGGCGACCAAAGCATCAACCTGAGCAAAAGTCGTGTAATCAAAATTTACGGGCTTCGCGGAAAATCCGTAGCCGATCATATCAAAACTCAAAACGGCAAATTCCTTTGCTAAATCGTTCCAGATCTTATGATAATCAAACGACGAAGTAGGGAAACCGTGCAAACAGAGCAAAACTTCATCGGATTTTTCAGTCAAATGATAAAATACGGGCAAACTTTCGTCATCAAAATATTTTCCGCTTTCTTTCCAATCGTTTAGATTCATTTTTTAATGATAGTGATTTACGGTTGTTTCGACAAAATGCTAAAATTCGGAAAACAGTTTAGAGAAAGAGGAAACTTAAAATGTTAAGAGGCAGAGAAAGCGATAATATCGAAGACCAACGCGGAATAGGCGGCCGAACGATTGCGCTTGGCGGCGGCGGTTTAGGAATGCTGGTTGTGCTGGTCGCGGCATTGATCTGCGGCGTTGACCCGCGCCAACTACTTGACAGTTCGCCCAACCAACCACAGGTTCGGCAACCGCAAACACAACAACAAACTCAGCAATCAAACGACGACCAAAAGAAATTTGCCGCGTCCGTCTTGGGAAGCACCGAAGATGTTTGGCGCAAAATTCTGCCGCAACAAGCCGGAAAGCAATATCGCGACCCGAAACTTGTGCTTTTTACCGATTCGACCCAATCGGCGTGCGGCAACGCGAGCGCGTCAACCGGACCTTTCTATTGTCCGGGCGATCAGAAACTCTATCTCGATTTCGGATTTTTCCGCGAGCTGAAAAACGAATTTAATGCTCCCGGCGATTTTGCGCAAGCCTACGTGATCGCGCACGAAGTCGGGCATCACGTCCAAAATCTTGTCGGCACAATGGATAAAGTCAATGCGGCGGGAGATAACAACCGCCTGTCGGTCGCGCTCGAACTCCAAGCCGATTGCTACGCGGGCGTTTGGGCGTATTACGCGCAGAAACAAGGGCTTGTCGAAACGGGTGATTACGAAGAAGCCTTAAAAGCCGCCGCTTCGGTCGGCGACGACACGATCCAGAAACGCTCACAAGGCTATGTCGTTCCCGAATCATTCACCCACGGCTCGTCACGCGATAGAATGAGCTGGTTTGCGCAAGGCTTGAAAAGCGGCGATATGCGCCAATGCAACACTTTCGGCAGATAGTTTTAAGTTTTATAACTCGCGTCAAGGCGGTCTAGTTTTCGCAAAAGCGCAGGAAAAGCAAGGTCGGCTCCCAAGCCTTTTGTGACCATCGCGACCTGTGCGGCAATGCCCTGCAAAATTTGCGGATGAATGTGAATTAATTCTTTTCCGCCTGATTGCGCGAGGATTTGGATTCGGCACGAACTATCGAGAAGATACATATACAAAAAGGCTTCGGCCGCCGTTTTGCCGCACGTTAGAAGTCCGTGATTTCTGAGGATCATAAGATTTTTCGCGCCTAGATCCGCAACCAGACGCGGTTTTTCTTCTTCATTGAGCGCAACGCCTTCGTAGTCGTGATAGGCAAGCGACGAAAGCGGAAAAAGCGATTGCTGTGAGAGCGGTAAAAGACCGTCCGCCTGCGCCGAAACCGCAACTCCGTGAAGCGAGTGCGTGTGCAAAACACAGGCAACATCGTGCCGCGCCGCGTGAACCGCGCTGTGAATCGTAAAACCTGCCGGATTGATAAAATGCTCGGTTTCTGAAATAATTTCGCCCTGCAAATTGACTTTTATAAGACTCGAAGCTGTGATTTCTTCAAACAAAAAACCATACGGATTGATAAGAAAAAGTCCTTCTTCATCAGGCACACGCATCGAGATATGCGTAAAGATCAAATCGTCCCAACCGTAAAGCGCAACCAGCCGGTAAACCGCCGCGAGTTCAACCCGCGCTTGCCATTCCTCTGCTGAAACTTTGTCTTTGATTGATGCTGTTGCTTGTGTCATAAAATTTTTCTCCTCTGTTTTGAGTCCCGTCTTTAGACGGCAAATGCTTGTGTTTGCGGAAATTGCCTCATAAATGCGGGAATCAAAACTATCTTTATTGATTCGCAACCGGCTGAAACTGCTTGCCATAGAGTTCCTGATAAACCCAGCCTAGAAATCTGACTTCCGCCGTGCAGAGCGATTCGATCCAACAGCTTGTCAGATAAATTCGTTGTTCGATCTTGTTCGGAATCTTGGCGGCTTGTTCGATGTGCGATTTGCCTTGTTCGAGCCGATAACTTGAGGCGATGTCTTCATTGGTTTGTTTCGAATCGCCGAGCGCCTGCAAAACGTCCGTGATCCAACCCGCCAGTTTTTCTTCTGTCTGATTTTCACCCAATGCCTGAAACGCGCCGATGGCGAGCCGCGCTTCGGCATTTTCAAACGGATAAACCTCAAGGCCGTTCGCCGCGTCGTCCGCTTGCTTCCATTGAAAAAGTTCTTCGACGTGCGGATGACGGACAAGCCCGACGCGTTGATCGTTGATCAAAAACCATTCGAGCAGATCCGCGAGCGAATTGACATCTATATCGCCCGTTGCTGTTTTCTGCAACTTCGGCGGTAAATTTTCCTGTTGTGCTTGTGCCATAATCTTTAATTATTCTACACTTTTTGGCAAAAAATCTGCATCCGTCGGCAAAAGAGCGTAACTCGTTGGCAAATTGTTTTACATCGAAGGCATTCGTTCGACGCTTCCGTCCATAAAAACCGCGATTTCAATATAATCTCCGAGACTGCCATCAACATTTACCCATCTAAAATACCACACGGTTTTTTTGTCATTTTTCACGCCGTATTGAATCATATTAACTCTCGATAAATAATAATTTGAAGTATCTATTTTTTGTTTTTTGATAAACTTTTCCATTATTTTGAGAGCTTTCTGCATTTCGATTTGCGGCTTTGACCCTTTGATTTGAGAAAGTTTCGATGTTTGTTTATTCGTGATTTTATCCGGTGATTTATCAGGTTTGTTCTGACCAAAAACTACTGACGAGCATAAAACAATCGCTAAAACACAAAATAAACTTTTCATATCAACTCAAATCTTAAAACTAGCTTCGACTCTGCCGACCGGTTCGCCGCGCCGGTTTTTGATCGGCAACGGCGAATAATTTCTTAATTTTCCTTCGTCGAAAATTCCGAGCTGACGAAGGACTTCGACCGAGATCACGGCGCGGGCGCGTTTGTCGTCGCCGTCGTCAATTTTCAGCGCGATGCCGAGACCTTTTTTATACTTCTCAGACGGCAAAATGCCGCATAGCCAAACGCCTTCCGCGCCGATCTTCGAGATAATGCGCCCGCGCGCCGCCTGCATCAAAAGCGTGTCTAATCTTTCGGTTCCGCCGACGAGTTCGGGATAATTCATCATCGCCGTGACAACACGCCGGCACGCTTCGCGCAGTTTGGTATCAAAAATGTCGGGCGGAAAAACCAATTTCAAAAACCCTTTTGCCATCGCCCGCAATCTCAAAGCAAAATTCGGCGCACAGCAGCCGTCAACGGCAAGCGGAATCTCGGCTTTCGGTGTTTCGCAAAAATTTGAGATCATTTCTAAAATCGCCTGCTGAATCGGGTTTTCGATCAAATCGTAAGTTTTTAAATCCGCCCCGATAACTTTGGCAAAGGCGAGCATCAAAACGTGTTTGCCCGAACAATTATTGTGCAGTTGTGTCGGCTTTTCGCCTGCCCGAATCATCTCTTCGGCGCGTGCTTCGTTAAATGGCAGATGGGTTCCGCATCGCAAATCCGGTTCGCTCAAACCGATTTTCTTGAGCATTCTTTCGGCAATCGCGGTGTGAATCTTCTCGCCCGAATGCGACGCACAGGCGAGTGCGATCTCGCTTTCCTGAAACCCGAATTTCTCCGCGCCGCCGCTTAGCAGAAAAGGCAAAACCTGAAAAGGCTTTGCCGAAGAACGGATAAACGCGACCGTTTCCGCATCGCCTAAACAAACGACTTCGTTGCCGTCGCCGTCAACAATAAAAAGGCTTCCGCGATGAATTGATTCTGTGGTGTTGCCGCGAATCACTTTGGCTAAAATTTCTGATTGCATAAGATTTTTTAACGCAGAGGGCGCAGAGAAAATTAAATAAAAACTCTGCGTTCTCTGCGTTCTCTGCGTTTCAATTCTGCTTTAACATTTCGCGGGCGTGTTGCCGCGCCGTATCGGTGATTTTTTCGCCCGCAAGCATTCGCGCGATTTCTTCGACCTGTTCGGTTTCGTCTAATTCTTTTAGACGAATTTGCGTGCGGTTTTTGACCGTTTCCTTTTGCACGAGAAAATGATGGTCAGCCAGCGAAGCGACTTGCGGCTGATGCGTCACGCACAAAACCTGTTGTGTTTTGGCGAGTTCTTTTAATTTCAAACCGACCGCTTCCGCCACGCGTCCGCCGATGCCGGTATCAATCTCGTCAAAAACCATCGTTTTCGACGCTTCCGACAATTTCGTCGTCGTGTTTAAGATCAGCATCAGCCGCGACAATTCACCGCCCGAAGCGACTTTGCCGATCGGGCGCACGCTCTCGCCCTGATTTGCCGAAAAATAAAACTCGACCTTATCAAAACCTTTCGATGTAAAAAGTTTATCATGCGCGTCGTCAGCCGTGATTCGCACTTCAAACCGCGCTTTTTCGAGCGACACCGCTTTTAAGTTTGCCTCGATTTCCTTTTCCAATTTCTTCGCCGATCTTTCGCGCTTTTCGTGAAGCTGCGCGGCAACTTTTAAATAATCTTCACGCGCGGCTTTTAATTCCTTGCGTAATTCCGTCTCGCGCAGATCGGCGGTTTCGATGTTTCGCAGACGCTCTGCGCTTTCGGCAAAATGCGCCAAAACCGTTTGGGTCGTGCCGCCGTATTTGCGTTTCAGGCGCGCGTATTCAGCCAGCCGGTCTTCGATTTCTGCCAGACGCGCAGGCGAAAACTCAAGCGAACCGCGAAAATCGCGTACCGTAAATGCCAAATCCTCCAAAACTGCCTGCGCTGTCGCGAGGGCTTCGTTGTATTCGGAAAATCTCGATTCGTAGTCGGTCAAATCTTTGATTCGCCGCGCAACTTTTTCAAGCGTCGTCAGCGTCGCTTCTTCGTTTTCATAAAGTAACAGATACGATTCTTCGCTCAAAGACGAGAGTTTTTCGATATTGTTCAAGCGGCGTTTTTCTTCTTCGAGAGCTTCGTCTTCGCCCGTTTGCAGATTCGCTTTGCCAATCTCGTCAACCTGAAACTGCAAAATATCCAGAAGTTGGAGTTTCTGCGCTTCGTCTTCGCGCAAACTTTCGATCTCGCGCCTGATGTGAGACATTTTTTTATACTTTCCGGAAAGCGTTTCGCTCAAACTTGCCACGCCCGCAAATTCGTCGAGCATTTCCAGATGTGTCGAAGCATTAAAGAGCGTCGCCTGTTCGCCCTGCCCGTGAATATCAACCAGAAACGCGCCGATCTTTCGCAAAAAGGCTTGCGTGACGAGTTGATTATTAACAAAGATGCGATTTTTGCCTGACAGTGCCAGTTCGCGCCGGACAATCAGATCAATTTCGTCCGCATCGTCGAGTTCGATGCCGCTTTCATAAAAAGTCTCATACAGATCGGCATCGGCGCGAACCGTAAAAAGCCCTTCGATCTGCGCCCGATTAGTTCCTTCCTTGATCAGATCCGACGAAACCCGCTCGCCCGTCAGTGCGCCCAGGCTATCCACGATAATTGATTTTCCCGAACCCGTCTCGCCCGTCAAAAGATTAAGCCCCGCCGCGAATTCAATTTCGAGTTCTTCAATCAGCGCGATGTTTTTTATTTTCAGCAGAGAAAGCATAGTCCAATTTTAGATTTTGGATTTTGGATTTTGGATTGTAAAGTCTAAAAAGCAGACGGCAATCATAAATTTCTTTTTTACAACCGATTATTTATTCGAAGATAATACCCCGTCTGCTTGCAGCACGGGTTTCCTTTGTAGCCCTGAAAGGGCGTAAGTTCTTAGAAAATTCGTGGTTTCGCCGCTTTGGGCGAAAATTTTCGGGCGAATACCCCCGTCAGCTCTGCTGCGGGGATCGTCCGAAAATAACGAATTTTCAATTTATTGCAAGCAGGCGGCTTTAGCCGACTTTCCACGTTTCGTGGCAATTAGCCGCGTCCGTTCACGACGCGGTTAGTAATTAGCAAAAAATCTGAGGGCGTTTTAACGTCCTTTTTAATTTTGCTTTAGCTTTCATCACAATTTATTTTCTCCAATCGGTCGTGCATTTTGCCTGTTTGGTATGCCAAAATCGGGCATAATTTTGTTGGATGGCTAAAGCCTTTTGAAAAGGACGTTAAAACCGACATTTCCCACAGCTTTTTTCAAAAAAAGTATTTTCCAATAAACTTATGAAATGAGTAAGGAATATAGTAGCAAAAGTCTGGCTCATTTAGGAATAGTGAGTGGGATGCGAGGGCGAATTAGGTTTAGTGGAAGCGATTGATAATCATTTACAAATAGATGGTAAAGAACGTCAGGTGAGTTTAGGGATATTGTGTAAAGCATTAATACTGAATGGTTTAGGCTTTACACAACGAACTTTGTATATGGTTTCAACGTTTTTTGAAGACAAGCCGATAGAGGTGCTATTGGGGAATGGGATCGAGCCGAGTCAGCTCAATGATACGACGTTAGGCAGATGTTTAGACGCGATTCATAGTTACGGATGCACGCCGTTGTATGCGAATGTCGCGATGCAAATCTGCGAAAGATTGGGTTTAGCACCAAAAACAGCGCATATGGATAGCACTGATTTTCACGTTGAAGGGGTTTATAACTGATGTTACGCAAAATTGGTTTTCAGCCGGATTCATCCGGCTTTTCCGCGCTTCGCGGACGTTTAGCCACGCCCATTTATGCATTAGTATCTACACAAGTTCTTTGATTCCAAACAAAGCCTCGAAGAGGCGTAATGTAATAGCCTGGCGCACCGCGCCAGGTCAAACAATCACCTGCGCGGCAAGCCCTGAAAGGGCGAAATTATCA
>JANPDZ010000869.1:0-5159 GCA_031431735.1 Acidobacteriota bacterium
TGAAAAAGGTGTGGTAGAATTATTCGGGAAAATGCTTCGATATTTGTCTGCTTCAAGCAGTAAAATTTCGCGCAGAGAGGTGAAAATTGCAATGCAAACAGCTTTTACGACAGAACAAAAACAAGAAGATTGGTTTCAAGATTTCATTGACGAATGGAAAGAGGAAGGTTCTCAAAATATAATTCTCCGGCTTTTGAGCAAGCGTTTCGGCGATGTTTCGGACGGGATAAAGACTCAGATTCGGGAACTTCCGCTCGCTAAATTGGAAAAATTCAGCGAAGATTTGCTTGATTTTCAAAGTCTTGATGATATTCAGGAGTGGCTTCTGAAAAAAAAGTCAAGGTTGAATTGACGGGTCAGAACCGCCTGTGCCTACGGGCGGGTAAGTTTACCAAGTCGCTGCCACTCCTTGTTCTGACAAGCAAACCCGTCAATTCAACCTTGACTGTCCACCAGAAAGTCAATCAGTCCAAACGCCAACAATTCCCGCCGACGATTATTATTTCAAAAATGCCATCGGCATCGGTCGCCGCCGGCCGATTACGCATAAGTATCGAAGGAATGTAAAAATGTGATAAATTTATTTTGAGGTTTAATGTATGAATGTATCGTTTGTTGATGTGGTTGAGGATGTAAAGCAACTATCAATCGAGGAAAAACAAGAGCTTAAAGATTTGATTGACAGTTATTTAATCGAAGAACGCCGCGCAGAAATCCATCAGAATTATGAAAAAAGCAAACAAAATCTTGCTCAAGGAAATTTGCAGTTTTCTACCAACTTAGACGAACTTGAGGCGATACTCAATGATTGAAATTGCCTTTGAACATTCGTTCAAACGAAGCTATCGGTGAAAAATTGCCGGCAATCCGGACCGCGAGAAAAGATTCAAACAAAAACTCGGCACTTTCCAAAATAATCCTTTTGAAACCTCACTCAGAACTCATAAACTTTCCGGCAGATTGAGCGAATTGTGGAGTTTCAGCGTTGAATACGATTTGCGAGTTGTGTTTTATTTCGCCGAAGAAAATAAAGCCGTTTTTGTTGATATTGGAACTCACGACGAGGTTTATTAAGTGAATTGAAGCATATTTTCAACCCGAATTTGAAACTGGAATTGGTTGATATTTTACGACTATTTTCTGAAATTCCCGAAAAAGGTGTGGTAGAATTGTTTGGAAAAACGCTTCGATATTTATCCGCTTCAAGCGGTAAAATCACACGAAAAGAGGTGAAGATTGCTATGCAAACAGCTTTTACAACAGAACAAAAACAAGAAGATTGGCTTCAAGAATTTATTGACGAATGGAAAGAAGAAGGTCTGCAACAAGGAATGAAAAAAGGTCTGGAACAAGGTCTGCAACAAGCCTTAACTCAAACTGTGTCAAGGCTTTTACAAAAGCGTTTCGGTTCTGTTCCCGATGCCGTAAAGAATCAAATCAACAAACTTTTCTTGTCTGAATTAGAAAAATTGAGCGAAGATTTGCTTGACTTTCGACAACTTTCGGATTTTGATGAATGGATTCTCAAAAACTCAAATTAATCTCGCCAACAGCTTCCACCGACGATTATTATTTCAATAAACGCCATCGGCATTAGCAGAAGAAGACCGATTACGCATAAGTATCGAAGAATCCAAATACCAAAAGGAGGATAAATCAAATTATGAAAAAAGCAACCCAACTTTTATTGACAATAGTTTTAGCAATGTTAGTAACGACATCGGCGTTTTCTCAAATAAACACGGAAAAAAGAGTTATCGAAGTTACAGGTTCGGCTGAAATGTTGATTGCGCCAAATGAATTTACTTTTAAGGTAACGATTATCGAACGCATCGAAAATAAAGTAAAGCTGACAATCGAATTGCAAGAAGCTAAGTTGAAGGATGAACTTGCAAATCTTGGCGTTGATGTGCAAAAAGATTTGACAATCTTCGATTTAACTTCCGTTTATATTTCCCGCAAAAAAACAAAAGATACGCTTGGAAGTAAAGATTATCGTTTGAAATTGAAAGATTTGGCGAAAATCGAAAAATTGCAGGAAATTGCGGATAAATTAAACATTGCAACTTTGGATTTGATTGATTCGACGCACAGCGATTTGACGACTTTTCGCCGCGAAACGAAAATCGAATCTGTTAAAGCCGCTAAAATGAAAGCCTCATATATGCTCGGCGCAATCGGCGAAACGATTGGAAAAGCTGTGTTTATTCAAGAAATTCCTAATGAAGATGAATCAAGAAATTATCCGAGCAATAGCAGACTTAATAGTAACTCAAATGTATTCGTTATTGATGGACAGGCTTCTACAAACACCTTAACTTTTTCTAAAATCAAAATCAGATACAGTGTTTTGGCAAGATTTGAGATTCAATAAATGTTTGAAATTATCAGCAGAATAATTGTGTATAAATATCGAAGGAATCAAGAATGAATGTAACAGGTATTGGAAAAGTTATAGCTGTTTTGGACGATTTGCAAGCGAAAAAAATTATCAACGAATTTGCAATCGGCGGAGCGGTTGCGGCAATTTTACATAAAGAGCCGATTTCTACAATTGACCTTGATATTTTCTTTTTTATGGCAGAAAAAGATGATAGTCTGATTTTGTCTTTGAGTGCGATTTATGATTATGCAAAAGAAAATGGCTTTGCCTTTGACGCGGAATTTATCAACATTTACGGCTGGTTAGTGCAGTTTGTTGAAGCAAGCCATAATTCATTGTGGACGGAAGCCATCGAAAAAGCAGATAAAATGACGATTGATAACTTTAAGATTTCAGTCATTGGACGCGAACATCTTGTCGCAATGTGGATTTTAGCTGGACGAAACAAAGATTATCAGAAAATTAGTATGTTTGTCGAAGCTGATTTTTTGGATAACGAAAAACTTTTTGATATTTTAGAAAGACATAATCTAATGGCAAAATGGCAAAAAGAAAAGTGGCGTTTTTTAGATGAATAAGCAGGGCTTTCTCATAAAAATAAATTGCCTCCAACTTTAGTTGGAGGTTAGGTGAATCAAAGGCGCAGGCTTTAGCCGAATTTCTGTTAAAAATAAAATCCGCTTGGCTTTAGCCGCGCATTGTGCTAAAGCCAAAAGGATGACTGATAAATTTTCCTATTCGGCTAAAGCCGCGAGTCAAATTTCAAGCTATCCTCCAACTAAAGTTAGAGGCAATTTATAAAAATCACAAGATTTTGACAGCAAAATTTTTTATGAGAAAGCCCTGGATGAATAAGGAACAAAAATCAATCGAAGATTTAAAGCGGCGGAAAAAGGTTTTTCGGGAGTATGTAAGAAACCTTTCACCGACGGAAAAAATTGCACAACTTGTAGTTTTGCAACATCATTACTACGAATTGCTATCAATCCGCGAAAAAAACGGTGGTCGCCCGATTCCCGAAAAATGGCACAAATGGCACAAGGCACGTTACGAAATTTCAACCGATAAATAAATTTCTCTCCAGTCAAAAAAAATTTGCAAGAAAGATTTTTCGCTCCGTTCTAAAACACATCCGGGCTGTAAAGCCTAATATTTTTAGAACGGAGATTTTTTTATGGCTAAATTCGATAATCCGCTAAGTAACTTAAAGATCGCGAGTCCGTGTTCGCAAGATTGGAACGCAATGATCGGTGATAACCGCAAACGCTATTGCGGCGAGTGTAAATTGAATGTTTTTAATCTTTCGGGAATGAGTAAAACGGAAGCTGAAAATCTGGTGATGAACGCCGAAGGACGGCTTTGCGTCAGATTTTACAAACGCGCCGACGGCAGCGTGATCACCGAAGATTGTCCGGTCGGTTGGGCGCGCATTAAACAGCGCACAAAAATTTATGTGACCGCACTCGCCTCTTTGATTTTCAGCTTTTTCGGCGCACTCGGTTTAGTCGGAGCATTTAATAAAACTCGTGAAACTACTTTAATGGGCGACCTTGCCCGCACCACGCCGACTCCGAAAGCAACTCCGAAAGCAACACCGAAAGACACACCCGAACATACAATGGGAATGATTGCTCCGACCACACCAACACCGAAAACAACGCCGAAAGCAACGCCGAAAGACGAACCATTAATGGGTAAAATTGCGGTACCAAAGAACAATAAGCAAATAACAATGGGCGAAGTCGAAGAAAGAAAATATTAGTCAGAATAAAATTTGACGAATGGCAGATAATTCCGCAAGTCAGTCTCCAAGGAAACATTCGTCAGATAGAAGTTTCAAGTTTCAAGTTCAAAGTTTCAAGTAAAAAACCCCTGCTCTGAAACTAAAAGCCTGAAGCTTGAAACTTTTTTATTTTACAAAATAACCTTGCCGCGCCCGAACTTTCAAACTTTGCGGATTGTTCAAACCGACTTTCAAATTAACGTAGCGGTTGACTGGAAAATCAGTTTCCGAGTAATATTGCACGAGATATTGCGCCCGTAATTCGTTGGCGAGTTGGCGAAAAATCGTCGTCAAGGTTTCCTGATTTTTCTTGATGTTGTAAGCGTTTTGCAGATTATCTTTTAAGGTTGTCGGCTGAAACTTCGGCAAAAATGCCGTGCCGCCGGTTTGAACGGCAAATTTATCTAAATTCGATTGACCGAATTGGCTCATTTTGTTCAATTGCAATGAATTGCCCGCCGGATTTATCGAATAGAAAACCGTATCGGCATTCTGCAAAGACTTCAAAACCCGGTTTTGTTCGCGCACACTCGCTTCGTTGCGGTTGGTGACCGTCAGTTGATACAAACTTTTTGAATCAAGCGTGTCAATTTTTTTACCGAGTTTTTTATAACCCGCGTCAAGTGCATTTTTGATGCCTTCGCTGTTCGTATCTTCGCCGTCGGAAATGACCACGATAACTTTGCGCGTGCCTGCCGGTGAATTTTTGTCAAGATAATCGGCGGCAATTCTGACCGAATCATAAAAAGCCGTTAAAATCGTTAAATTGGAGGTCGGTTGAATTGTTTTAATCGAAATCGCCGATTTTCCCGCTGCATCCCGCGGCTGAATCATAATCGGACGATCGCCGATCGTAAAAATCGTCGCGCGGTCTTCCGGACGCATCACTTCCTGC
This sequence comes from Acidobacteriota bacterium, assembly GCA_031431735.1. Classification (GTDB taxonomy): domain Bacteria; phylum Acidobacteriota; class Blastocatellia; order Pyrinomonadales; family Pyrinomonadaceae; genus JAFDVJ01. Next base: position 5,062 of record JANPDZ010000869.1, read on the forward strand.
AAAAACTTGGCGGCGGATACCTGTTCAAACTGAAACATCGAATCGGTGCTTGCCTAAATATCAAACAAGATCGCGATTTCGAGCGGAACTTTTTCGGC
>JANPDZ010000870.1:0-9265 GCA_031431735.1 Acidobacteriota bacterium
TTTTATTTTTTTTGTGCTTTCTCCCCGCTCTCTGCGTTTTAAATCAAATGAATCAACAAACCATCCCGCAGTTTCGGCTCAAACCACGTTGATTTCGGCGGCATAACTTCGCCCAAGTCCGAAACTTGCAAAAGCTGTTCAATCGTTGTCGGGAACATCGAAAATGCGACTTGCCAAAGACCTGAATCAACCAATTTTTCGAGTTCCGCAGTGCCGCGAATGCCGCCGACAAAATCAATGCGTTTATCAGTTCGGACATCTTCGATACCCAAAATCGGTTTTAGAATGAAATTTTCCAGACGGCTCACATCTAAAGATTCGATTACGCCCGGATCGGCAAAATATTGAATATTAAACATCAATTTGCGCCATTTCCCGCCGAGATAAACGCAGATCTCGCCCGGATTTTCAGGCTTTGGATTATCCGTTTCTGAGATGACAAAACCCGATTCCGCCACTCTTTGCAAAAACTCTTCCGCGCTCAGACCGTCCAGATCTTTGACGATGCGGTTGTAAGCCAGAATGTTCAATTGCCCGGCGGGAAAAAGCGCGGCGATGACGAAATTATATTCTTCCGCGCCCGTGTGATTCGCGCTTTTCTCGCGCATTGCGGCGCGGGCGCGCGCGCCGCTGGCGGCGCGGTGATGACCGTCGGCAATGTAAATTGCGGGAATATTTTCAAAGGCTTCGACGAACCGGTCGGTTGCGGAAATCTTCCAGACGCAATTACGAATCAGGTTTTTGTTGACATCTTCGGCTTCAAAATCATAAAGCGGTTCGCTTTTTGTAACTTCATTGACCAGAGTGTTTATCTCATCAGTGCCGCGATAGCAAAGAAAGATCAGACCGGTTTGCGCTTCGAGTTCGATGATGTGGCGCGTGCGGTCATTTTCTTTGTCGGGACGCGTTTTTTCGTGCTTTTTGATGAGGTCATTGTCGTATTCGTCAATCGAACAGCAAGCGACAACGCTCGTTTGAATTTGTTCGCCCATCTGCAATTGATAAACGTAAAGGCTCGGCTCGTTTTCAATGCTCAAAACGCCTTCGCTTTGAAGACGCTCAAAATTCTCTTTGGCTTTTTGGTAAACTTCGTCCGCATAAGGATTTACATCGTCCGCCAAATCAATTTCGGAACGCGAAACATGCAGAAAACTGAGCGGATCCTGTTCGGTAATAGCGCGCGCTTCGTCGCGGCTCAGAACGTCATACGGCACGCTCGAAACTTGTTTGGCTTGCGTCTCCGGCGGACGCAGGGCGCGAAAAGGTTTGATTTTTGACACTTAAAAATTCTCCTGGAAAAAATTATTTAAGTAACAAGGCAAAATTAATTAAGACTAAATTTCGGAATAGGTGAAAAGTGATAAGTGAAAGGTGATAAGTTCGGAGCGTGTCTTTGCTCTTACTTATTACTTTTCACCTATTCCGAAACAATTCTCTTAATTATTTCTGCGCGACTACTTATTTGCAGCATTATTGGCGTTTGAATTCACCGCCGAATTGTTGTTTGAAAGCGCCGAATTGGCAAGTTTTTTGTTGACTTCATCGCCCGCTTTTTTCAATATCTCTTCGATGTATTTGTCGCGGGCAATTTTCCACGCGCCGTTCTCACGGACAAACGGCATTATCATATCAAAAGAGCCGGTTGTTTCATTTTTCACTTCGACGGTCGCCGTCTCGCCTTCGATCTTTTCGTTGCGCGTTTCGGGCGCGTTTTTGATTTTGACCGAGGCTTCGCGCCGCAATATCTCGTCTGTAGTCGTGCCTTGCGTCTGCGCCGATTTTTCAATCAAATCGAGCGAACCTTTCGAAAGCAAAGCCTTCATCGCCGCAATGTCTTGCTTTTGCGATGCCGCAACATATTGCTTCAAAACATCGCTCGGACCATTTGCCGCCGTTTGATTCGACTTACATCCGACAAGAAAAAACGCCGCCAGCAAAACTAAAATATGATGAAATTTCATAAACTAAATATTTTGTACACTTGCTTACACACGGTTTCCGCCTTAAATCCGCAATCCGAAATCGCAAATCCAAAATCAATTACGGTTGTCTGCCCTGATTGATGATTTGGTCGAGTTTGTCATTGCTTTCCTGCGAGATCTTTTCGACTTCCTCGACCAGCGAGCGGCGGTCAATTTTCCAAATACCGTCTTCTTTAATGAACTGAATTTTGTTCCAAATGCCCATTGAATCCTTCATCTCGATCGTCGCTTTATCGTCTTCGATTATCTGGTTTCGGTATTCGGCTTTCGTCTGATTTTCGGCGAATAAAGAATCGCGTTTGACGACATCGTCAACGGTGATATTTTGCGCTTTGGCTTCCTGCTCGTGCATTTTCAGGGTTTCCTGCGAAAGCAACAGCTTCATTGTCGTCGCATCTTTTTTCTTAAAAGCATTACCGTAAGTGTTTAAAGTTTCGAGCGGAGTCAAAAGTTTCGGCTTCGCGGAAGAACACGAAAAACTTGACGCAAGTAAAATAAAAATTATAAATCCGAAATAAAAACGCATTGTTTGAATATCTCTTTCGTAAATAGTTATACTAAAAAAACTAGATTATAGCGCAAAACCAAGGAGTGAAAAACAAATGGAACGTAAAAAACTCGCACCGGACGAAATTCTCTCTAATTTAGCCGAAATGGAAGACTGGCACACCGAGAACGATATTTTGTCAAAAAGATTCGAATTCGCGAACTTTGCCGAAAGTTTGGAATTCGTAAACCTTGTCGGCGCAATCGCCGAGCGGCACGATCATCATCCCGACATAACTTTTGGTTGGGGCTTTGCCGAAATAAATCTGACGACACACGACCGCGGCGGCATCACCGCGTTTGATTTTGCCGTGGCAAAGGAAGTAAACAAAATTTAATGGAACACAGATTTTTGCGGATCAGGCAGATTTGCGCGGATAAATCATACACATTTATCCGCGTAAATCCGTGTCCTATTCTTTGCTTTGCGCGCGAATAACATTTCCGATAAAATCATACGTTTAGTCTTGATACCGAAAATTTAACCAGAGAAATTTAATAAAACAGTATGGCAAATACGCCAATCACCATTGCAAAAGGCGACGGCATCGGTTCGGAAATTATGGATGCGACGCTTCATATTTTAAAGGAAGCAGGCGCACGTCTTGAGATCGAAGAAATCGCGCTCGTCGAAAAAGTAAACGGCGACGGCTTAAAACTGCAAACCATCGCCAATCGCGGCGTCAAAGTTTACCCGAACGGATTTTCCGACACATTCACGGTTGGCCACTGGCGTTGCAGATTTGTTTCAGAATCAGGCGAAGGACAAACCGTTGACAAAAATCAACTCATCTCGCTCCTCCAAAGATTCAACGATGCCGGATTAGACATTATCAAAACCGAAAATCTCTACAACTTCGACGGCTTGAAAAGCTATTCGGCGTAAGGCGTGAAGATTGAATTAGAAATGATGAAGGACGAAGTTTCGGCTTCGTCCTTTTTTATTGTCTCTTCCGGCTCGAATTCCCGACGTTTTCGTCCGGCAACAACCTGTTGACCAATTTTCGATGGTTTTTTTTAAGTTTTTAAGTTTTTAAGTTTCCGCTCGCGTCTTTTTTTAGTTTTAAGCTAAATCGTTTATATTTTAACTCGCGTTGCGGGTTTGGAATACTTCTAAATCATCAATCAGCCGATCGGAATTCGTGAAAGGAAATAATCAGTCGACACTTCATTTGATCTGCGGTTTGCCGGGAGCGGGGAAAACTACTCTGGCAAAGGAAATCGCCGCGCGCGGAGGGGCGGTCAGGTTTTGTCCCGATGAATGGATCAAGGATATTTGGCGGGAAAAAGCTGAAACGGAAGGCAATCAATTTCGAGACCATATAGAACAATTGCAATGGAAAACGGCGAAGGAAATTTTGCGAAACCGGGTTGACGTGATAATCGAATGGGGAACGTGGGGCAGAGACGAAAGAGAAAAACTCCGCGATGAAGCGAGAGAAACCGGCGCAAAAGTAAAGCTCTATTATTTGGACGTTTCAAGAGAAATTTTGCGGGAAAGAATTCTAATCAGAAATAAAGACCTTGGTTTCGATGAATTTTACATTCCCGAAAATGAAATCGAAACATTTCTCGACGACTGCTTTAATTCATTTCAAATACCAACCGGGGAAGAACTTAACTCTTACGACTTTTTAGGTTAGACCAGGTGCATTTCCCAATATCAAACTCGAAAGTGAAGTCTCGGTGCGCGTCCTTTTATTTTCTCCTTCCGAAATAATCTTCGGAACATTCTTTTGGAGCTCTGCGTTAGGCTGTTTTAACAAGACGTTAATTTCAAATAAACCAACTGATTTCGATAAACATTATGGCAGACGCAGATTTTTTCAGCGAAAAAAAAGACCGCGAATCTGAACCAACGCCGCAAACACGAGCAACGTTCAGCGTTAAAAGGATTTTCACGCCGGACTACGAGCGTTATGAAGGCGTTCGCCCGATAAACATTTATCTTTTGAGATTGTTTTATTTTCTGATGGTCTTTTTTGTCGCAACCGACGCATGGACGACGATTATTACTAATGAAGGGACGTGGGATCGGTTTAGAGCGATGTCAATATGCGTTTGGGCGGCATACACAACATTGGCGTTTTTCGGGCTGTTTCATCCGCTGAAATGGCTGCCGATCATTATCTTTATGATCTTCTACAAATCGCTCTGGCTGATCGTCGTCGCGTATCCGTTGTGGCGGGCGGGCACTCTTGCCGGCTCGCCTGCCGAAGAAATGACCGGCGTTTTTTTGATGGTGCCGCTGCCGATCATCGCCGTCCCGTGGAAATATGTGTTTGAAAATTACATTTATAAACCGAAGAAAAATAGATGAACGTCAGGCAGATCGGCGCGCAAACCCGTAACTTTTTTCTTGATGGTTTTTGTCTTTTGATTTGGAAAGAAGAATCAGTATCTGCCCGTTAAGCGCGGCAAATCGTGCGGGGACTTTAGTGTTGTCTTTCTGCAAAGTTCGCATGAGTTTTCGCTAAAATGCCTACCAGGGAGCTAATTATGAGATCTGCAAAGAGTGTCGGGCGAACTATCGGCGTCATTTTGTTCCTGCAATTAGCCGCCGGACTTACGATGCCGTTTATATTGATGCGGCCGCTGATAACGGGCTCGCCGGGCTTTCTGACGGCGGCGGCGGAGAATGCTTTTCAAATACGCGCCGCGGTCTTTATTTCTTTCATCGGTGCCGCGCTCACCGTCAGTCTCGGAATCACCGCGCTGCCGGTATTTCGCCGATACAGTAACGCGGCGGCGCTGTGGTTTCTGGCGGTCTGTGTCTTCAGTTTGACGATGGACGCGGTGCATAATTCTACCGTGATGTCTATGCTGTCTTTAAGTCACCAGTATGTGAACGGAGGCGCGGCGGAACCGGCACTTTATCAGGTGCCGGGCGCAGTGGTGGCGGCGGCGCGGCGGTCGGCGCATGTTACGCAGCTACTGGCGATCGGCGGCTGGATCTTTGTCTTTTACCTCTCGCTCCTGCGCTTCGCCCTGATTCCGCGCCTGCTGGCTGCCGTCGGATTGGTCGGGATTGCGCTCCAGTTCACGGGCGTTACATTAATGATGTTCCTCGGCTACAGCCCTGTCGGGGAAATGGCGATGCCGATGCTTCCGATCCAAATAACGGTTGCGGTATGGCTGATAATCAAGGGTTTCAATGAACGACTGCCTGACACAACTGCCGGGCAAGGCTTTGAATAACCTAAGAATCAATGAAATGTTTGTGCTTTGTCCGGTGTTGCTACTACGTTCAGACGGATAAAAATCAAGAAAAATCAACTCGCAGGCACTAAACAAAAAGTGAATTATGTCTGAAAGCCAAATTGATCCGATCTCTTCGCAGGAACGTATTGAAATTCTCGACGTGCTCCGCGGATTAGCCGTCGGCGGCATTCTCGTCGGCAACCTGCAATGGTTTTCCGGTTACGGGATGGTGCCGACATCACTTTCTACGCAAACTCCGCTTGCCGATCAGATTACGCATTTTCTGGTTCATTTTTTTGTCGAAGGCAAGTTTTACTCGATCTTTTCGTTTTTGTTCGGTTTCGGTTTCGCTTTGCAGATCGCGCGGGCTGAAGAAAAAGGCGACGCGAACGCTTATTTGTTCAAACGGCGTTTGTTCTGGCTGCTGGTGATCGGGTTGCTTCACGCTTATTTGCTGTGGGCGGGCGATATCCTGAGCGTCTATGCCGTAATGGGTTTTGTGCTGCTGCTGTTTCGCCGGAAAACCGACGGCGCGCTGCTCAAATGGGCGTTCGCTCTGGTGTTGATTCCCATTCTGACGTACATTCTGCTTTTTATTTTGTTCGCCGCCTTTGTTCCGTCCGAAGCCTTAGCGAATTTCGAATCCGGGCAGGTGAGTTTTTGGAACGACGCTGTTAGAAAAGCTTCGCAAGGCAGTTACTTCCAAATTGTCACCGATTTTAACCTCAATTATATCGTCGGCAGATACGCGGGTCTGATTTTGGAGATGCGTCTGCCAAAGATTCTGGCGATGTTTCTTTTGGGTTTTTATGCGTATCGGCGCGGTTTTTTCCAGAATTTATCCGGTCATCAGCCATTCATTCGGCGCGTGCTTATATATGGACTCGGTTTAGGTCTTGTCGCAAATGTCGCTTTTGTGGCGTTGGCTGGAAAGGAAGCGGTTATTCCGCCGACGCTTGCCGGAATTGCGGGTGTCGTCGCGTATGGTTTCGGCGTTCCCGCAATGGCACTCGGCATTATTGCTTTGATCGCGACGCTCTGGCAAAAACCGGCGTGGCAGAAAGCACTCGCCTTTCTCGCTCCGGTCGGGCGGATGGCGCTCACGAATTATTTACTGCAAACAGTTGTCTGTGTTTTCATTTTTTACGGTTACGGTTTTGGTCAGTTTGGCAAATTCGGCGCGCTCGCGGCGACGCTCATCGCTCTTCCGCTCTTTCTGTTTCAAATATTGATGAGCGCATTGTGGCTCAAGTATTTCAATTACGGCCCGATGGAATGGATCTGGCGGCAACTCACATATCGCCAACGCCTTAAGTTACGGCGCGAACCGCGACAAACGGCAGATGACTCGCCAATGTAAAATCGCTTTCATCCAGCAGATTACCCAATTCTGAGTGGCACAGCGATTTTTTTGAAATGCGCGTGATTGTCCACTGCAAAAACAAAGATAAAGTTTTGGCTTCATCCTTTTTTTGATGAATGTTGTCTTATTTTCCGTTCAGTAGTAAATTTTATTAGCTGTTTAAATTTTGATTGGGAAGCGTTCGGGGCGTATGTCCCTGGCGGAATCGTTTTTTATGAAACACAAAAATATCTTCCAAAAAGTGCGAAAACTTATTGACGAGCGTGAGCTCGATGATGCAAATCTTGAGACGGCTCGGGATGAACTGATCGAGCTGGTCGAAAAAGATTCGGAATGTGATTGGGCATACGGATTGTTGTCTGAGATCAATTACTGGCTCGGCGAATATACCGACGATCCGGAGGACAAGCTTGCCTTTTTTGACGAAGGCGTTGAGTGCGGAAAAGCCGGCGTCGAAATAAACGAAACTAGCTTGGAAGCAAATTTCTGGCTCTCGGTGAACTACGGTTCATACGGGCAGGAAAAAGGAATTATGCAGAGCCTCGCGCTTATTACGCCGATCAAAACGGCGGCTGAGCGCACGATTGAAATTGACGAAAGCTATTTTTACGGCGGACCGTGGCGCGTTCTTGGTCGTCTTTATCACAAAGCTCCGGGATTTCCGTTTTCGATCGGCAGCAATAAAAAGGCCATAGAATGTCTCGAAAAGGCGGTTGAATTCGGGCCGCGCTTTTTTCTGAATCATCTTTTTCTCGCCGAGGTTTATATTTCAAACCGTGACAAGACAAAGGCAAAAGAGCATCTCGAATGGATTCTGGAAACGCCGCCGAACGAAAATCACGAAATCGAGGACGAAGGATACAAGCGCGAAGCCAAATCGCTTTTGGAAAGTTTATAAATGAAAGAAAATCTTTTTTCATACGGAACGCTTCAAAAAGAAAAGGTTCAACTGGAATTATTCGGACGACTTTTAAAGGGCACGAAGGACATTCTCAAAGGTTATAAACTTTCTTCAATTGAAATCAAAGACGAATCGTTTCTCGCCAAAGGCGAAGAGAAATTTCAAAATACGTTAGTTCCGACAAAAAATGATGCTGACATTATTGAAGGAACGTTGTTTGAGATTTCAGAAGATGAACTACGATTGGCCGATAAATATGAACCGGATAACTATAAAAGAGTTAAGGTAACGCTTCAATCAACAGAAGAAGCATGGATTTATTTAGCCGTTTAACTAACGAACAGCTGTAGAATTTCGTGAAAGGTGTGCGCTTATTAGCGACAAAATATCAAAAGATTAGGGATGAAGTTTTGGCTTCGTCCTTTTTTTAGTTCATTAGACATTATTTGAAATAAAGAAATTATCCACGAAGGGACACGAAGATTTCACGAAGGATAGAAATAAGTTGCCGACTTTTTGAAACTGCGTCGACAAGTGGCGATAAATATGTCAAAAAAAGAGAAAAATCTTCGTGTTACCAACGCGTGAAACTTCGTGGATAGCTATTTCAAATAATCTCTATTGAATAAATTTGCATTGCGAGGAAAAATGTCATATATTTAAGGACAAATGTCGCATTGGCGATGAGGTAGTAAAAAAAATGAACATCGAACAAAAATTGAATAAAGAAATTTCAACCCTTTTCAAAACATCTTTAAAAAATACGAGTGTTGGCGGAGTTGGCGATTTGACCTTCAGCGATTTTCTTTCCGATAAGATGTCAATAATTAAAGTAATTAGAACAGGCGTTCCGTATTCTCTATTTGTTTTGATTAAAGATGTTGCACCGTTTAGCGAAGGTGATTGGGCAGGTTTTTTAAATATTTCAACCAAATCTTTACAGCGTTATAAGCAAACATCAAAACAATTTAAGCCGCTTCAATCGGAGAAAATTATTGAAATGGCGGAAGTTACGAATGTCGGCAAAGAGGTTTTCGGCGATATGGAAAAGTTTAAATTATGGTTAAATACTCCGAACTTCTCATTAGGAAATATGAAGCCGATAGAACTGCTGAAAGATTCATATGGCAAAGAGATGGTGATTGGCGAGTTGACTCGGATCAATCACGGGATTTTTGTTTAATGGAAGCATATAGACTTTCGCGTGAAAAATACGCCGCTTCGCTTTCGGGCAAAGGTGCGGCATTGCAAGGTGCAAGATGGAATTCCGTT
>JANPDZ010000871.1:0-10137 GCA_031431735.1 Acidobacteriota bacterium
CTCGAAATGCTCGACCGCGGGCTTCGTGTCGTCGAACATTTCGAGTTCCTTTGCCAGTTGTTTTGCCGATTTCTTTTTGCCAGCCATCCGCCGCCTACCCTTTTGTTACATTCCTATGGTGTTACATTGCCGAAAGAATAATTTTTAAGTGTTTTGTACCTAAATATTACTTGATTATCAGACTCAGAAACTCCGATCGCGCCGCCGGATTGGCAAGCAAAACGCCTTTCAGTTCGCTCGTGATGGTCCACGTGTCGTGCTTTTTGATCCCGCGCATCGCCATACAAAGATGCTGCGCGCGGATTGCCACCGCGACGCCTTTCGGTTTTAGTTTTTCCTCTAAAAATTCAGCTGTTTGTTTGGTCAATCGCTCCTGATTTTGAAAACGCCGTGCGAACATATCCAAAACGCGGGCGAGCTTCGATAAACCGACAATTCTTTCCGATGGAATATAAGCGATCGAGCCGACGCCGAAAAAAGGAGCGAGATGATGTTCGCACAAGCTATAAAACGGAATATTCGTCTGAATGATCATTTGGTCATAGCCTTCGGCATCAAAGGTCGTGAAATTGAATTTTGGAGGTTTCAGAAACTCTTTCAAAAACGCGACATACCGGCGCGGCGTTTCTTTCAAACCTTCGCGCTCCGGATCATCGAATTTTGCCAAAATATTCTTTACCGAACATTCCAGATTTTGTGTAGTTGCAGACTTAATTTCCATTTCGGATTTTGTTTGACGAGTTCGATGCAATGTTTTAGGTTTTCCGAATTTATTAACGTGCCGTCGGAATGCGGCGAAATAAAATAATGCGTTGCTTGGATCGAAGGCTTCGGAATTGATTGCCCGGCGTGGCGGACGTAACGCAGTTCGTCAACGCCTTTTGGAAAATTCTTTTCGATAACGTGCTCGGCAACTTTTGGGCTGAGCGAGATCCAGTCAAGATTTTTGGGAACCGAAAACAAACCGCTCGTTTCGATCGCCTGATAAAACAAATGTTCGTTAAAAAGTGAAATAATTTCTTCCGTCAATTGTGCCGCGGGCTCGCCGCCCGTCCAGATGATATTTTTGCAATCGAATTGTTTGACGTGACGGAGGAGTTCAGGAAGCATCATTTCCCTTCCCGATTCAAATTCCGTATCGCAGACAACACCTGAAGCGAAACAAGCGTGCTTTGTCTGGCATCCCTGAAGCCGGATAAAAACATTTGCGGATCCGGCGCGTGCGCCTTCGCCTTGGAGCGAGTAGAAAATTTCATTTACCTGCAAGTTCATATTCTAAAAGTCGCGCTCGTTTTATCAGTTTCTTTGACCGTGACGGCTGTCGTTTGCGAAAACCGTTCTTTTATATAGCGATAAAGAAAAAACGCCAGATTTTCGGCGGTAGGATTATAAGGAAAATTGTCATTCAGATGACGATGATCGAATTCTCTGTCAAGAAACGATTTGATTAAATCGAGTTCGCGATAATCTTTGATAAAGCCTGTTTCATCAAGTTTTTCGCTTTTCAGCTCGACGATTATTTTGTAGGAATGCCCGTGCAGACGTGAGCAGGGATGGTCTTCCGGCAATCCCTTTAGTTGGTGCGACGCTTCAAAATAAAATTCTTTTGTAATCGTGAACATTTATAAATAATCCTCCGCAAACGTCTGAAATTTGATCCATTCGGCGATGTTATGGCGGTTTACGCCCTTTTTCGCCCGTCTTTTAGGGAAACGGATATGTTCAAGCCGGTTATTGCGAAAATGATAAATTTTGCCGTAGCGTTCACCGTTCCAGCTGATCGAATCAACGCTGTAAAACCGGCAGATCTTCAAAACATCTTGATTGGTCATCCCGAGTCCGTGGACGCGGCAATTATTCTTTTCGCAGATCCGAAGAAGTTTCGGAATGAATTTGTATTCTTCCGGCTTGATGTCTTTGAGAGCGAAGCCGCCGAAACCGATATAATCGTAGTCTTCCGAAAGTTTTTCAAGATATTCTTGTCCTAAATGACGGTGCCAGACCGGGATGGACGCTCTGCCCGTATGATCTTCAAGCCGCCGCCTCAAATCTTCGGTTTCTTCCCTGCCGATGATCGAATAAATATCGAGTTCAAAGAAATGTTCGATATTATTTCGTTTGATAAACGCTCCGTATTTTTTAACGTATTTTTTCCAGTCGAGACTCACATTTTCCTTTGACAAAAAAGTAAAGGCGCCGGAGTCGAGCAAAAAACTTTCGCATTCAATCTGTTCAAAGAATTTCTGCCTCAAATAAGCAAAAGAGCCGAGAACATATTTCGGCTTCAAATCGTAAAAATGCCACCGCTCGCCGCCGGCTAAAAAGACTTTCATAATTTCAAAAGCGTTCTGATCGCATCTTTCGGAGTTCCGGCAATTTCTTCGAGCGCGTCCGAGAATTTCTGATATTCGTCCTTTTCTTCAAACTCCAGGAGAATCGAAAACTTTTCCGCCGGTGTTTCAATCGTTTCCTGATGAAAGAATTCTTCAAGATCAAGCGTTTCATCCTGCAAACCCGCGGCGAGTTGTTCCAGTACTTCCGATTCAAAATCGATATTTTCGAGAAGTTCGTGGAATTTCTCTACATCAGTAATTGCCAGGCTGCCGATGTAATCGAAAAGCGCAAGGATCTTGCGTTCCTCTTCTTCCGACAGATCAACCTTGGTAAATGGAATTATTTCGTCCGGGTTGTTTTTGAGAGCTTCGAGAATTCTTGATTCACCATCAACGATGAAGCCGCTTCTTTGATTTTCGATGACGCCCGTCACCCAGCCGACTTCCGCGAGGATTGCCGCTACCGCTTTTTGTTGGATCTGCGGGTGCGTTTTCGGATTGAGCGGATTGAGTTTGAATTCCTTCGCCGCTTTTTCGGCGTAGCCGGTGATTCGATTTTGCCAAGCATTTTGCATAATTTTTTTTCAATAAAACTATTTCACCAACAATTCCCGTGTAACGAGAATGATTAAACCAACCAGAAGCGAACTGATAAATCCGAAACCAATTCCGAGAACCCATTTGAGCGAATTGATGCTGCCGGTCACGGAATCACGGAATGACCGCAGCGATTCGAGTTCGTGTTCGATCCGCAACAGCCGTGATGGAATGTCTTTGCCCTTTTCTTCAGCTAAAATCAATTCAATCCGCGAAACCTGGGATTTAATCTCCTTCATCCCATCGTCTAGCGTTTTGCGGTAGCTTTTTGATTCTTCAAAAAACTCTTGAAATTGTTTACGATCTTCCATTGTCAGTTCCATTGTTTTCCCGTTTGGGGAGAAATTACTCAATAACTCACTTTGATAATTCCGAATAAAATAGAAATTTTTCGTTTCGATTGTTTTTGCAGAATCACGATCAATTTCTTTTGCTCAATTATCACCGCATCTTTCGCCGTGATAATTTCATCATTCACCGCATCGAGCCGCCGCCGCGCTTCCGCTTCTGCTTGCAAAGATTTGATTACCCCTTCTGCCTTTTCGAGCGCATCGAGCGTTTTAGCAAGCCGGTTATCGCAAACGTCATCGGATACAGGTTGAATCAAGCGGGAATCGTTCACAGAAGCGTTTTGCGGCATCTGTGCCTTGGAATTTATTGCTGTCAGTCCGAAGACTGTTATTAAGATTAGAAATTGCCAGATTAGAATTTTCCGCATAACTATTTACCTCAGATTTTATATTTGCCTTTTGATTCGTGAGAATATTGGAAATTATTTCTTGCTCTTTGATGTTCGACTCAATCCGTTCGATTTTCTTTTCGGTTCGCTTTGTCCGGCAAGAATCAATTTGCCAGAGAACGAAGACGAAAACCGCCGCCGCCAAAAATAAATACCAATATTTCGTGGCGATCACGGTCGCATCGAATAGCAAGAATTTTAATTTGTTCCAGTTCATAATGTTTTCATTAAAAGCCGCCAAAGTATTGGAACCGGCGGCTTATATTCGTTTTGAAGAGCCGACAATAAATCTCTAAATTTGTAGAACGATTTCAGGCTTTATGCGCGGAATCAGCTTTGATTTTGAAGATGTTACATTTTGCGTTTCTGCATCTTTTGCCCGTCGTAAAATTGTAAATGGCGGACTAAAGGCAATCCGGTAACTACCGCTAAAATTATTCTGTACAAGCAAACCTTTTTCCTTTTGAAGCGCAATATCCGTTTTATGTGATAAAACACTACTCGTCGGCGACTTAATGACTTGAAAGCCTTGAATTTGCTTGATTTGTTTATGTAACGGTAATGTGCCGGATTGCGCCTTACTCGTATATGTTACCTGTGCAACTGCGGACATTTTCTCCACAGATTGCGCGTTCATACCCGGCGGCGATAAACCAATTCCGAGTGCAAATAAAACCGTTAAGACAATAATCGAAATGAATTTTTGTAATTTCACTTTTTTCTCCTGTTTTTTAGAATTTCCATTAAAATAATGGCGGTATAAAAATTATGAATTAGCTATAAAACCGTTCGGCAATTGCTCTGCCTGAGTCGGTTTTTCGGTTACAAGAACCGGCGTATTTTTCGATTTGTCAGCCTTCAGGTGCATCGCATCGAGAATCAATTGATTGATAAGTTTGCGATTGGCGACGATCAGCCAGATGAATCCGCCGACAATCAAAAATAATAAAATACCGATTCCGATTTGAACGGAAAGCGGCTGATTGCTCCACCACGAAGCGATCCAAGTCAGCGATGTCCCGAAAATGCCGCCGCCAAACAAAACCTTTTCCTTGGTAATGTTCGGAATATATTGCGCGAAAGGCTGGTCTTCGGTTTCCGGAGAATTATCATTGCCGACATTGACGATATTTTCGGCGGTTTGTTGAATCGGCGATTGTTCGATTGAAGCAATTTGTGGATCCGGTTCCGAAACATTTTCGCCAACCGCAGGCATATCAACCAAAGTTGACGGGCTGGCTAAGGAAGGATTAACTGCGGGAACAACCGCCGAAATCGTATCAATGGCGTTATCGACTTCCTGTTCGTCTTCGAGCTCACCAATGACCTGATCCGCGTTTGGATTAATTGCGAGGACAGGTTGTTCTCGCTCGATCTTCGGAATATTGACGAAATTCGCCATTTGATAGCGCAGATCCGCCGGCGAATCGAATTGTGATTCGTCGAGGTTTACGATGTAATTAAACTGCGCCTGCGTGACCAGAACGTAAGGAATCCTGCCGATACCATCGAGAAATCTTTTTTCGGCCCTGCGCTGCACGCCGAGCGGAATTTGAGTTTGAAACGCATCGCCGACGAATGTAATAAATTCTCCGAACTGCGAGCGCGGAGCGGTCTGACAGCCGCGCGATCCGGTCGTGCGATCGCCGCCAGTGTGCTGATTGAGAGCAAACCCGGTTGATAAATAAAGATTGCCCCGGGCGTCGGTTCGCCAAACTGGTGAGGCATTGTTCGGAGTATCGGCACGCAGAGCAACGTATCGCTTAGAATTATTGCCGATATGATGGTAAGAGATTTTGTAAAAATGGACTCCGTTTCTAAGAATTGCAATTGAATCGCTACCAATTCGATAAGCAGACGGATCAGCGTTCCAATTGAATGTTTTGAAGATTTTACGAGTCCGATTATAAACATAAAGCTCGTCATCAAAAATGTTGATCTTATTCGCGCCGTTTCTGATGGCGAGTTCGATGGCTTCGTATTTCTGCCACCCGTCGCCAAAGAAATAGCGAAAAATCTTTTCTGCCGACGATTGTTTGATAATAGGTTTCATTGGCGATTTAAGCTCCAGAAATAGAAAAACCGCCGTGTAGATTTCTAATTTCTTAGAAATCTACACGGCGGTTCTCGTGTCTTTTTTACCCCTGATTCAGCGGGATAAAACCAAATTTTCAGATTATAAAGTAAATGAAATTTCTAAAAATTGCAATTATTTACTGAAACTCGATTGATATTTCTGTCTTTCACGGCGTTTATTGAGGTTTTGCCGACCGCCGTCGTTTTTGGTAATAAATTCTTCACGCCGACGCCAAATCATCGTGTAGCCGCAGTTTGAACATTTTACCGTTTGCTTATCCAAATCGGCATTGAGAACGAATTCGAGGATATACATAAATTCGCCGTCCGATCGATAAATTACGGTTTGGCAAGCCTCGCCGCTCTCGGACACGCGCCCCCTGCAAATCACATCGTGAATTTTATTTTCCATCGTGAAAGTTTTAGCCCTCGTAATAATTTGCAAATTTCGTGAATTCCTTCATAAATGCGAATTTGACCGTCCCCGTCGGACCGTGCCGGTGTTTGTCAATTATAAATTCGGCAAATCCCATATTTTCTTCCGTTTGTTGGTAATATTCCGGGCGATAGATAAACGCGACCAGATCGGCTTCCGATTCAATATCGCCCGATTCTCTGAGATCGGACATCCGCGGGCGCGGCGGGTTGCGGGCTTCACAGGCGCGCGAAAGACTCGAGATCGCGATCACCGGTACATCGAAATCTTTGGCGATTGATTTTAATTCACGGGCGATCGAGCTAACCTCCTGTTGCCGGCTTTCCGTTTTCCTCGATGAACTCATTCTTTGGAGATAATCGACAATCACCAAATCAAGCCGCTTGGTTTCGGCTTCGAGCCGCATCAGTTTCGAGCGCATTTCAAGCGGCGAAATAGAGGAAGTATCATCAATTCTGATTCGGTAATCACTGAAAATATCGGCAGTAAAAGCGAGTTGACCCCATTCTTCTTTCGTCAAATTTCCCGTGCGATAGCGTTGCAGATCAACCTGCGCCGAAGAGCAAAGCATCCGGTCGGTATATTGTTCCTTGCTCATTTCAAGACTAAAGATCGCAGTGACGGCCTCTTTTTCAAGAAAACTTATCTTTTCGGCGACATTGACCACCAAACTCGATTTTCCTTGCCCGGGACGTGCGGCAATGATTATCAAATCGGTTTTTTGCAAGCCGCCGGTTTTTTGATCCCAATCACGAAATCCCGTTCGTAAGCCGGTAAAATTTGCGCCCGTTTTTGCAAATTCAAGTGTCCGGTGAACTGCTTGTTCGCTGAGTTTGCCGATCGAAACAAATCCGCGTTTTTCTTCCTGTGTGCAAATTTCATTGACGAGCGTTTGGGCGAAATTCAGAGTTTCCTCGGGTAGTTCATCCTCGGCAAGCGCGGTCGAGGTTATCTGATTACAGGCACGGATCAGATCGCGGATCTGGCTTTTTGATCGAACGACTTTGCAATAATCGGTAATATCCGAAAAATGCGGTATTCCGTAGGTCAGATTCGTGATGGACGCAATTCCGCCGATTGATTCGATCGAGCCCTCTTTTTTGAGTTCTTCGCCGATCAGAACCGGATCGATCTTTTCTTTCCGCTCGAAAAGAAAAACCATTGCCTTGTAAATCTGCCGATGGTTTGGCGAGTAGAAATGTTCCGGCTTCAAAAATTCGATCGCTTGAGGCAGAACCGAATTATCGAGCAAGACGGCACCGAGGATAATTCGCTCCGCATCCCCGCTCGACGGCATAGGTTTTTCGAGATAATGTTCGCGGTTAAATTCATAGACATTGTTCGCAGTAGTCATCGGATTTTCGCTCCTGTTGCCGTTTCTTCGTGCTTGCAGATCATTACATCGTCGCCGATCTTCCGGTAGCCGTAGTCATCGCAAAGATTGCAGTTTTTGATGGCTTCGGCACGATTTTGCGGCTCAATTTCAATTTTCGGCGATTCAAACTCGACATCCTGCTCCGCCAACCATTTATCGAAATGACGGCGCGTATTTTTCAGATTCGGATATTTCTCGGAACCGCATAACAAAACGAAATCAGCGTGAATTTTTCTCACGTCAAAATGCGGATATTCAAGTTGTTTGCGCAAAAGATATTCCGGCAAAGTTTCGTTTGGCGGCGGCGATTCGGCGGCGGGCGGCGGTTTCCCATGCGCGCGCGCGTAGCCACCGCCTTTTTCTTTATCGTTAGATAAAGAGAAAGGCTTTGAAGATGAAGATGAAGAGTGTCTGTTAGGTTTTTGTTGAATCACTGTTAGGTTGCCGTTAGGTTGACCGTTAGGTTGACCGTTAGGTTTTTCAACATTCTGTTTTTGGTAAAATTTTCGTTGCCGAGTCGCGTTATTTTGTCGCTCGGCTTCGTCTTTGACCATTCTGCGATTGAATAAAACCCCGCTTTCATCACGGGAGCAAATGCCGAAATCTAGTAAGGTGGCTAGGGTTTTCAAAAGAACTTGCTTATCCAAACCGAGCAACCGCGCAAGTGCTTCGTCCGGCATTGCTTTGCCGTTTAAAAGTAACTTGCCCCGTTGGTCTGATTCGTGCATAAGGCAAAGAATCTCAAACCAAACGCCACGCTCATAGTAATTCAACGATTGAACGCCGTTATCGCTTCGCCAATCCGAAGGGTAGAATTGAAATGCCGGAATTTTATTCGCCATTATTAATTAAGAGAACTATTTTTATTGATAACCGCTTGCACCAATTCTTCCGCGCCGCCGGGATGCAGATAAAATTCGGTCGTTTTATTTCCCGATTTTTCCAAACACTCCAGACAAACGATTTGCATTTCGGTATTTTTCTCGATCGCGTTTTTCGTTGACGGCGATAAGATGACCTGCTCACCGCAGAACGCGCAGTTATCCTGAAATGATTGGAGATTATGCCGCAAAGCCATCCGGTAGCGTTTCTGCGTCCAGCGCGGTGCGACTGTGACTTGTTTTTCGGGTTCGTTAGTCATCGGTTTGCTCCTCGTTAAAGTTTTCGCCTTAAAATTCAATCTCCGCTAAAATTGCTCTGACAAGATTTTCAACCTCAGCGAAACTGTCCGCATCTTCCAGTAAATCTTTCAAAACCTTAAAAGTTTTCTCTTGCGAATCGGTTAAAGGGATTTCGCCGATTGCTCCTTTCCTTCCGTCCTTGCACGACCAGGTAATATAAGGAATCGGATAATTAACAAAGACAAGATCGTTTGTGTCTAATTCGATTTCGCCCTTTTGAATATGGATTTGATAGATTCCGTGCGAAGCGGTTTTATTTTCGAGAATTTCGCCGCGCCAAATCCCGTCATCGTCATAAAAGAATTTAATCCGCGAACCGTCCGGCAATCTGATAATCGCCGTATCATCGTTAGAAGAAGGTGAAAATTCATCGCAGATACTCCCGTCAAGTGAAATAATATCGTCTGAATAACCTGTAATTTGTAATTGATATTTATCCATATTTTCTCCTTTACTTTATTTTCCTTACATAATTCCGGCTTGTAACAACCCGAAAACCGTCTTCAAATTCCACTAAGCAACTGTTCATTTTCCCGCGAATCAAAACAGCGCATCTTTGACCTTTGCGTTCAGGAAATCTCGTTTTTACGCGCCAGAAATAAATAAATTCAATTGTCATTTTTCGCAGAAACCATCACTTTCTCGACGGCATTTGACCAGCTCGCAAAATCCTTCCGACCGCGGACAATTTTTTGAAAATCGGTAAATTGATCCGCCGAAAATTTGAGCAAATAATGTTTCCAATCCGCTGCGTATTGTCCGCGTTCGGTTTTGTTTTTCCCGTTCCAGCCGCCGAATTTTGCTTTTTTCGCCGACGCGCCGAAATTATTTGCAATCCAGTGTTCCGCCTCGTGAGCTTTAATAAGCCACGCTTTTTTATCTCGCCTTAGAGCCGCGGCCGCTTTGGTTTGTTTGTCCGGGGAATCAAGCGCGGCGATCTTCAGCGCAACTTGACGGGTAATCTGACCTTTCTCAATCGCTTCGAGAACTACCGGTTCAGCTTTGGAAATTAAAATTTGGCAATGAACGTGGGAGAGCGATTTACCGATCGCTTTTCCGATTTCCTCGTTGGTCATTCCCTCTTCATCGCGGAGCCGGATAATCCCGCGAATTTCGTCCATTGTTGAAATACCTCTGCGTTGCAGATTTTCGACAATCTGGACCTGCAAGATCTTTTCATCCGGAATGTTTTTGATAATTGCCGGAATAGCGGTGCGTCCTGCCATCAAAGAGGCTCTCAAACGGCGTTCTCCGGCGATCAGACGATATTTGCCTTCATCCATAGGTTTGACGGTGATCGCCTGGATAACACCGTTTGTTTTAACTCGACTTTAGACAAAAAAAGGGACTTTAGACAAAATTAGCTGACCAAGAAATTGGGCTAAGTCCAATGTTATTAA
>JANPDZ010000872.1:0-2883 GCA_031431735.1 Acidobacteriota bacterium
CTTTTTGGAAAAACGCTTTTTGCGACAAAAGTGCAAAAAAGGTCGCAAATTTACCAACTTTGCCACAGATGTTTAGTTAAAGTATGTAGATACAGGTCTTAGTTATTTTGTCAATTTCCAATTTCGTCCAAAGTCTAAAATCAAACATCTTTGAAAGAATTAACTTTGCCGCTTCCGCCAATTAAAATTCAGCAAGAAATCGTCGCCCGCATCGAGCGCGAGCAATCGCTCGTCAACGCCAACAAAGAATTGATAACGATTTTTGAAGCGAAGATAAAAGACGAAATCAATAAACTTTGGGAAGAGTAATAAAAACGGGCAATTTGACAAAGTGTCAAAAAAAGTTGACAATCTGTCTTACAATATGACAATAATTCTATTGGAGGCGTTTATGTTACTTTTTAAGTTGCAAGTTCAAATAGTCAGCAATGAAGGAGTTTCTAAAGAATGTCTGAGCCTTACGAGCCGCACATTGCCATCGCTAAAATCCGTTCTATCTTACAAGACGGAAGATTGGTAATCCTTCCGCATTGTCGCCTAAGAATGTCGAAACGTGGTGTTTATGACGAAGATATTCTCAAAGTCCTTAATGAAAATGGCGTAATTAACAGCGAGCCGGAATTGGATGAAGAGCATCAAAAATACAAGTATCGAGTTGACGGATATGACATCGAAGGCGACAAGCTATCCGTCCTTGTTAATATCGTTGAAGAAAATTGGGTAGTTGTTACAATTACGGTTTTTGGAGAATAGTGGAGAAAACAATGAATTGCTTTGAGTGTAATCAATCAGCCGAAATCAAAAAATACAAAGCATATCTATACGAAGGAATAAGTTTGGACAATGTTCATCTGTTTAATGTCGAAGTGATGCACTGTGCGGGTTGTAAGTCGGAAACTCTTTTGCTTCCGAAACCTGCAAAATTGCATTTGGCAATCGGCATTGCGGTAGTTCTGCAACCAGCGCGGCTATTAGGCGAAGATGCGAAATTTCTGCGAAGAAATGCCGGTTTTTCATTGAAAGATTGGGCAAAAAGAATCGGAATTGCGGGAGCAACTTATTCAAAATTGGAAAATTCGCATCGCCCCGTCAGTGTTCAAAACGATAGGTTAATACGGGTAAATTATCTCAATGCGTTAAAGCAAAAACACGGCGAAGAATTTCATCTCGCTAAATATTTAGAAGTCGCATTAAGCGTGAATACCGAAAAAGCAAAAGATTTTGCAATTGCCGTAAATGCAGAAAAAACCGAAGCAGAAGTGAGATATTTGCCTTATAATTCGCCACTTCTCGCCGAACCTACAACGTCTTTTGTCGAAGCAAAAACATTGCCGTTTGAGCCTTTAGCAACCGTTAAAATCGTTCGCGGACATTCAATAGTAATGTCCGCCACTTTTAATCAGGAATTAGCTCCGTGCGGGTAAATTATAATGTCAGCAACAGTTTCACATTTGCAACTTGATACTTATTTTTTGAAGGAAATTAGTTATTCTGTAAAGAACGATTTACAGAATATACCTGAAAAAGTTGGTGAGATTAAGCCTATTGGTTTAGAAGTTGGTGATCTAACTACGCCGATTGAAGAAACCGATAACGCTTGGCGATGCGAGTTGACCATTAACTCGTCCAACGACGAAAAAGATGGAAACCCGTTTTATAATTTCAGAATTGTGATGGTTGGTTTCTTTCGCGTTCATCAAGACCTACCACCAGAACAAGCACAAATTTTAGCTGAAACCAATTGTCCCGCTGTTTTATATTCAACTTCGCGCGAAATTATTGCTACTGTTACCCGGCGCAGTCCTTATCCGGCGATATTGTTGCCGCTTGTTACATTCGTCAAAAATCTTGAACAGCCAAAAAAAAACAGAAGGACGACTAAGAAGAAATCTGAGTAATTTATTTAAATTTTGTTTAGACATATTTTGAAGCCGCGAATAACAAACGCCGAAAACGGCTTGCTCTTTCCGGGCGGACGCGGTTTGGTTGATAATACGCATTACAAAGCCTTAGACCGATCAAAGGTTTTGTAATTCCGCGTCTATGATTTGCGTCATACCTACGCGACAAGGCAAGCTGAATGCGGAACGGGCATTGCGACATTGCAGGAAATTGCTTGGGCATAGCAAAATTGAAATGACGAAAATCTGCATCCTTCAAACGACCATATGGCGGACGCGATGCGGCGGATGGAGAATGCCAGACTGGTTTGGGAACAACAACAGAAGAAGAAGGAAAAGACGCATAAATTGAAGATCGTTCCAGATGCAAAAGCGGCGTAGTGCAAAACCTCCCCACAAATATCCCCGCAGTGGTATTTTTGATAATTTCGGAAATTGCGTATAGTGCCGATATTTATTGACTTCGGCACTGTTCTAAAAAATACAGATGAAAGAAAAGTATATTCAAATTTTAGGCATTTTTTTAACGCTTCTTTACGGGTTTTTTATTATTTGGCTGTATTGGGCGGCGCCGAAAAATCTCATGGAAGTTTCGACCAAAGCCAAAGAAACGATCGAAAATACCGCGACGCAGGGGCAGATCATCATCGGAACTTATGAGGTTGATGCGGCAAAATTCAGCGACGGTTTGAAATCTTTTCGTGCCGATAATTTTGTCGCGGCGCGGGATGCTTTGCTGCGTGCCGATCCCGAACGGCGCGATGCAAAAACTCAATTTTATATCGCCTACAGCTATTACCGGCAAGGTTTTGGCAAACTTTACAGCGACGACGAGCTTTTCAAAAAAGGCTTGGAAGAAACCGGTCGTATTGTCACGATTGATAAAAATTTCAAATCGGACGATGCCGATCTGAAAATGAAAACGCCGGCCGAACTCAAAAACGAATTTGAAGAAGGCTTGCGTCTGACGGCGGAAGATTTT
>JANPDZ010000873.1:0-5955 GCA_031431735.1 Acidobacteriota bacterium
ATGCCAAGTTTTATCCGCTCAAACAACCATCATTGGCGAAGGAAGTTGATCAGAAAAGACTTTTAAGGCATCCGACATTACCGAAATTGTCTTATACAATATTACCTTAATGGATGATGTTATTTAATTTGTTTTACTTAGCAATAATTTATTTGTTTTTCTTGACGTGAACCCCGACGAGTGTTAGTTTTCAAATCGAAGGAAGTTTTTCGATAGAAATTTACTAGTCTGTAAATTAAGTTTTTTATCATCAACGCAGAGTTCGCTGAGAACGCAGAGTTTTTAATACATATATGAGTAACAAAGTTTTATCAAAATAAATCTCAGCGTTCTCAGCGAACTCTGCGTTTAAAGAAAACTTAACAAACTTAATTTACAGAGTATTTACTATGCCGGTTTTTTAATTTTTTAATATTTTTTATTTGGAAATCTAAAGATTATCATCTGTGATAATTTTAGATTTCAAATTTGAAATTTCAAATAATTAAAAACTTAAAAACCAGCGTATTTACCGTCTATTCGATAAGGAGCAAGTGTCTTGTGTCAAAACGAAAACTGCTGTTGGCAGATGATTCGATAACAATTCAGAAGGTTGTAAATTTGACTTTTGCCGATGAAGGAATCGAAGTGATTTCGGTCGGTGACGGTGATTCGGCGATGCAAAAATTCGACGAATTCATGCCTGATCTGGCAATGGTTGATGTCAATATGCCGGGTTTGACCGGCTATGAAATTTGCCAGATCATCAAACAAAACGAAGATACGCGGCATATTCCCGTGATTTTGCTGGTCGGTTCGTTTGAACCGTTTGACGAAGCCGAGGCAAATCGGGTCGGTGCCGACGATTTTTTAACCAAACCGTTTCAATCAATTCGCCAGCTTGTCAATAAAGTCAACGATTTACTGAGCCGGAGTGAAAGGATTACTGAAGAGCCGCCGAGCATCGAAGTCGCGCCGCCGAACGATTCCTTTGCCGATACGCTCGCATTTGAAAGTAAGCCGGAAGTTCCGACCGAATTTGGCGATGCCGGAATGGACGACGAGATGATTGAAACGAGTCAGGCAAATAATTTTGTTTCCGAGCCGGATCTCGATTTGCAACCCGAAGCGACGGCAGATTATGCGAAAACTCAGCCCTTGAGCACCGAAGATTTGAAAGGTTTCCCGATCTTTGCGCCAAACGAAGAGGTTGCGCCTGAATCGGCTCCGTCATCACAAGAAACAGAACCGGAAACTGTCGAAGAAACGTTTGTAGAAGCAGAAACAACTTCTCAGATAGCCGAACCCGAAACGGTGGTAGAAGAACCGGAAACTTCCGAAGATGTCTTGACCGAATCGAAGATCGAAACAGAGGCGGTTTCTGAACCGGAAATAGACTATTACGCGCCGATTACAGAAGAATCTGAAATTGCAAAAGTTGAAACTTCAGAATCTCAAATTGCCGAAAAAGAAACGACTGAATCTGTCACACCAGAAATCTCTGAATCGGAAAATTTTGAAACCGAAACAACTGATCTGGTAGATCAAACCGAAGCAACTGATGCGACAGATGAAACCGAAACGGCAAATTTGAGCGATACGGAAACACCTTCGGCTGACGAATCCGAAGACAAAGTGTCGGAAGAAAGCGAAATCTTTGCCGCCGACGAATCTGAAACCGAAGAAACGGAAGAGTCCGAATCGGATTCGGCCCTAGTCGAAACGCAAATTCCGATACCTGAAAATTCGCATGTGTTAAGTTTTGACGAAGGTGATCTGCTCGAACTTCCGCCGCCGCTTGTCGAAGAAACGGGCATCAGACCACAGGTTCGGCAAATAATATCGGAACCTGAAGCTCAATCAGAGGTTTCAGTGCCGGAAGTTGCGGAAACAGAAACGGAAGTTGCGGAAACAGAAACGGAAGTTACACCGTCACAGGATGTTGCGGCAGCCGATCCGTTGCAATCTTTCCCGCCCGAATTGATCGAACTGATCGCGCAAAAGGTCGCCGAAAGAATTTCCGACAAAGCAATCAGAGATATTGCCTGGGAAGTTGTCCCGCAGATGACCGAGTTGATTCTCAAAAAAATGGCGGAAGATAAGCTGAAAGAGTAAAAGAGTAAAAGGTAAAAGAGTAAAAGAGTAAAAGGTAAAAGGTAAAACGGCTGATTTTTTCTTTCGAGATGAAAAACGGCCGTTTTTGTTTTAGAATTAAAACTTTGTCGGCCGTCAGTCGTCCGTTCTTAGTTGCAAAGCCAACTGACCACTGACCACTGACCACTGACCACTGACAATATGGAAATTGAAAAAGCATATAACCCGAAAGAAGCCGAAGAAAATCACTATAAAAATTGGGAAGAGCGCGGATATTTCGCGCCCGAGATCAACGAAAACCCGGACGCGACGAAATATTCGATCGTTATTCCGCCGCCGAATGTGACAGGGTCGCTTCATATGGGACACGCGCTTCAGCATACTTTGATGGATGTTCTGATTCGCCGCAAACGGATGCAGGGCTTTAAGACTCTTTGGCTTCCGGGAACCGACCACGCCGGAATTTCGGTTCAGCGCAAGGTCGTCGAACAGCTTCGCAAAGATGAAAATAAATCGCCGCTCGATGTCGGGCGCGAGGAATTTGTCCGGCGAGCGTGGAAGTGGAAAGAAGAATACGGTAACACGATCACCGAACAAATGCGGCGCGAAGGCGCGAGCGTTGATTGGTCGCGTCAGCGTTTTACGATGGACGAAAGCCTTTCGCGTGCCGTGCGCGAAGTTTTCTGCACGCTTTTTGAAGAAGGCTGGATCTATCGCGGGCTTCGCATCGTCAATTGGTGTCCGAAAGACAAAACCGTTTTGTCCGATTTGGAAGTCAAGGAAGAAACGCGCGAAGACGGCAAACTTGTTTATCTGCAATACCCGGTCAAAAATTCAGATAGAAAAATCACCGTTGCGACGACGCGCCCCGAAACGATGCTCGGCGATACGGCCGTCGCGGTTAATCCAAAAGATGAGCGATACAAAGATCTGATCGGTCAAACTATCGAATTGCCGCTGACAGCGCGCGAAATTCCGATCATTGCTGACGAATATGTTGACGCGGAATTTGGCACGGGCGCGGTCAAGATCACGCCGGCGCATGACCCGAACGATTATCAGATCGGTCAGCGTCACGATTTGCCGCAGATTTTAATAATGAACGACGACGCGACGATGAACGCTGCCGCCGGTGCGGAGTTTGAAGGTTTAGACCGTTTCAAAGCGCGTGCCAAGGTTATCGAAAGATTTGAAGAACTCGGATTACTGGAAAAGATCGAGGATTACGAGATTTCGCTGCCTCATTGCGAACGCTGCAAAACGATCGTCGAGCCGATACTTTCGGAACAGTGGTTCGTCAAGATGGACGAGATGCGCGATTTGGCTTTGGAATTGATGAAAAGCGAAGGCGCACCTCACTTTGCGCCGCAAGTTCCGAACGAAAAAGTTTATACGGCGTGGCTCGAAAACTTGAAAGATTGGACGATCTCGCGTCAACTCTGGTGGGGACATCAGATTCCGGCGTGGTATGACAAAGCAGGAAAAATTTATGTTGCGCGAACCGAAGGCGAAGCGTTTGAACAGGCGGGAACGAATGAATTGAAGCAAGACAGCGATGTTCTCGATACCTGGTTTTCTTCGGGTTTGTGGGCTTTTTCGACATTCGGCTGGACGGGCGAAGGCGACGCGGGGACGTTGGGACACGGAGACGCGGCGATTTCCGAAACAGAAGATACGTCAACTCTCACCGCGTCACCGCGTCACCGCGTCACCGCGTCAAATGATTTAGACGTTTATGTCCCGACTGATGTTCTCGTCACGGCTCGCGATATTATTTTTTTGTGGGTTTCGCGGATGATGATGTTGACGAAGAAATTCGTTGACAAAAAAGCGTTTGAAGACGTGATAATCACGGGAACAATAATGGGCAAAGACGGCAAAGCGATGTCGAAAACTCGCGGCAACGGCGTTGATCCGATCGAGATGTTCGATAAATTCGGCGTTGACGCGACGCGCATTTATCTGGCGAGCGTTGCGACCGGCGCCGACATTAAATGGAATGATCTATTGATCGAAACCTACCGCAATTTCGCCAACAAGATCTGGAATGCGACGCGCTTTTGTTTGATGAACAGCGAAGGCGCGGCGGTTGATTATTCTTCATTGATGCTTGGTTCTGAGTCCCGCCTTAAGGCGGCTTTCGTTGCGGAGGAAAAGCCGTCTAAAGACGGGACTCAAAACTTTTCAATCGTTGACCGTTGGATTATTTCGCGGCTCAATAAAACTGCTTTGAACGTCAACAAAGCGCTCGAAAAATACGAATTTCACACTGCCGTTTCCTTGCTTTATCATTTCTTTTGGGATGATTTCTGCGATTGGTATATCGAGCTTGTCAAAGACGAGATAACGGGCGGCAAATACAGCGAACTCATTGAAGATAACCGCGAAGATGACAGTCTGGCTGATTTTGATACGCTTGCCAAACAAAACGAAACACGAACGCGGATCATCACGATCCTCGAACAATCTTTGCGTCTGCTGCATCCGTTTATGCCGTATTTGACCGAAGAACTGTGGCAAAAACTGCCCAATATTTCTAATGCTTTGCATAATCCGGCTTACAAATCGGCGGCGGCGACCATTATGCTCGCCGATTTTCCGGCGGGCGATGCCGCGTTGGTTGACGAACGCGCCGAAACGGAAATGCAAGCCGTCATTGATTTGATCTCAAAGGTTCGCAACATCCGCGCCGAAATGCAGATCAAACCATCGGACAAGCCCGTGATTCACATTGCCGCGAGTCGTGAGACAAACAAGATCTTCGCCGAAAACGAAGCGCAGATCTTAAAGCTCGCCCGCGCCGATAAATTGGTTTTGGGGGCGCGCCTTAATGTCCCGAAAGCCTCGGCAAAAGCCGTCACTTCGGTTGCCGAAATCGCCGTCCCGCTCGAAGGTCTGATTGATTTTGAAAAAGAGATCGCACGGCTCGAAAATCAGCTGAACAAACTCGAAACCGAAGCGGCAAGATTGAACGGGCAACTCGCGAACGCCAATTTCGCCCTCCGCGCACCGCAAGAGAAAGTGCAGGAAATCCGCGACCGCGTGGCGGAAATCGAAACACAAGTGCTAACATTAAGGCAGAATTTGGAAGCGTTAAAATAGATCTGAGGTAAAATATGACAAACACGAAAATTGTCGAAGAAATCAATCGGCTGCCTTTGTCGGAAAAGATTTATATTATTGAAATTGTGTTAAAAAACATTCGGCAGGAAACTGAACAAACACCAAGCCTTGCCGAAGGCGCAAAGGCCTTGCTGCAAGATTATGAAAATGACCGGGATCTAACCGCTTTTACTGCGCTTGACGGGGAAAATCTTTATGAATCGAGGTGAAATTTGGCTCCTCAACCTTAACCCGACAGTCGGTGCGGAGATTCAAAAGACGAGACCTGCCGTGATCGTCAATGACGATGAACTGGGAATCTTGCCTTTGCGCGTTATTGTGCCTTTGACTGATTGGAAAGATCGCTATATCAAAGCTATCTGGCAGGTGAAAATCCAAACCGACAATATAAACAATCTGACTAAAACTTCGTCGGCGGATTGCTTTCAAGTTCGTTCGGTCGCCAAAGAAAGATTCGTCCGTAAAATCGGCACGGTTTCCGACGCAAAAATGATTGAAATTGAAAAGGCTTTGACAAAAGTTTTGAAGATTCGGAATTGAAATATAAAATCGCCGAAATCGAAACGCAAATTGCTGCCTTAAGGCAAAATTTGGAGGCTTTGAAATAATATGAAGAATATGATTTGGCTGGCTATTTTTTGTTTAGTCGTTTCAGTTAGCGGATTCGGGCAGGCGAAAGAAATCTCCCGAGAAGAAAGTCAACAGCAGATAATTGATTCGTCTGTAATCGTTTTTGATGGCTCTTGGCGTAAAAATTTC
>JANPDZ010000874.1:0-4423 GCA_031431735.1 Acidobacteriota bacterium
TGAGTTTTACGGATTTGGAAATAACCGTCACGAGCAAAGAATCGGCGGTCGTGCTTGGTCGTTTTACTTTGGTGCGTGAAAAAGACAAACCGACCGGAATGTTCACGCTCAATTTCCGCAAATTTAAGGATGGTTGGAAAATAATTTTAGACCATACATCTTGATTTGGGACTTGGGATTTGGGATTTCGGATTACTGAAATTCGATGCCGGTAATTGCCGTAAAATCTCGCTTGGATTACAATTCATCTGACCGAATAAAACAATCAATAAATCTTTAAATATGTCCGAAAATAACGTCATTGTTATCGTTTATACGACGCTTTATCGCAAAGGTGGTCATCAATTCCCGATCGTCGCCAAAACGCTGGCGCGTGAGAAAAAGGAAAGCGGTTTTGCAGGCGAAATTATCTCTCAAGCCGTCGAGAGCAAACGCGAGGTTTTGCATATTTTCGACGATTTAAAGGCGGCTGGAAAACAAATCGAAGAATTTCATTTTGTCGGGCATTCGGGAATGTACGGCCCGATGTTCGGTAGCGTAAAATTTCCCGAACAGTTTAGTCCTTACGAATGGGAACAACTCGAAATTCCGTTTACCGACAATGCCTCAGCCCATTTTCATTGCTGCCGTTCGGCGCGGTGGTTCGCGCCGTTTTTTGCACGCACCTTTAACGTGCAGGCACACGGATTTTTCTGGTACACGACATTTTCAAAAAGCAAAACAAAATACAGATATGTCGGCGATTCGGCTGACGGCTATCTTTACACGATCGGATGTAAGGGCAGAAAATCGCACGGTTTGAGCGCGTCCGCTCTGAAATTCGCGGGAATGATGCCCGCCGAAGAAATGAAAAGTTTTGCGCCCGAACCGCCGACGGGCGACACTTCTTACAATCACGTTGCCGAGCTTTACGACGCGACATTTCAAGACATTCGCGTGCGCAAAGACGAATGGAAATGGATCAACGCGCATCTGCCCGAAAGCCGCGAAATATCGCTTCTCGACATCGGCTGCGGCAATGGCGCACTTCTCAACGCGCTGAGCGATAGAATAAAAACGGGTTCGGGCGTGGACGAATCCGCCGGAATGATCGCACAGGCGAATAAACGAAATGCGGCGATTGAGAAACTTGATTTTTCGGTAATTGACGGACCTGTTTTGCCATTTGCCGACGCGCAGTTTGATGTTGTGATCTCGATGATGTCGTTTCGCTACCTTGATTGGGATCCGCTTTTGTCGGAAGTCAAACGCGTCACAAAACCGGGCGGAAAGTTTTTGATTCTCGACATGGTGACGGTTCCCGTCAGCGTCAAGGAATATCCGAAACTACTTTCGGACAAGCTCCGCACGATGTTCGGACAGAAAACGAACAAGGAATTTAACGCGAATCTGGCAAAATTAGTCAGCCATCCCGACTGGAAAAAGATGCTCGAATACAATCCGATTCGTTCCGAACACGAGATGAAATGGTATCTCGAAAGCCGTTTTCCCGGTCAGAAGGTTGAAATTCTAAACATCGGCTGGAACGCGCGCCTCGTTGCCTTTGATTCGGGCGCGGTCGAAAAAGGCGTCGAAGTAAAATTGTCGTATCCGTAGAGACTTTTTACCGCAGAGGTGCAGAGACGCCGAGGTTTTTAAGATTGTTTTTGTAGAGTTTTATTTTTTATTTCTCAGCGTTTCTGTGCCTCTGCGGTTCAAATTTTCCGTATGAAACAAAACGCACAACTCGGCATTTTGGATTGGGGCATCGGCGGCGTGAGCGTTTATCAGCTCGTCAAGGAAAGGCTCGGCGAAACGGCAGTCGTCTATTTTTCTGACACGGGTGCGACGCCTTACGGGAAAATGTCGCGCACCGAGCTTGTCGGCAGATTAAACAAAGTCACAGATTTTCTAAAATCGAAAGGCATCACACATCTCGTGATCGGCTGTAATGCGGCAAGCACGGCGATTCCTTTTTTAAACTGTGAAGACCTAAAAATCGAAGGCGTGATCGAAAGCGCAGTCGAGATAACCGCGAAACTCAAACCGCTGAAACTCGCGGTCATCGGCGGCAGACGAACGATTTTATCGGGAATTTACCGCCGAAAATTTGCCGAACACGGAATCAAAACCGCCCAACGCATCGCCCAACCGCTTTCCGCACTTATCGAAAGCGGCGATGTTTCGTCCGACAAACTCCGTCTTGAGAGCCGCAAAATTCTTGCTCCCGTCAAAAACTCTTCGCACGTTCTGCTTGCCTGTACTCATTATCCGGCGATAACTGCCGTCTTAAAAGATTTCGTTTCCACCGAAACCATTTTTGTTAATCCGGCGGTCGCGTTGGTCGAAAAAATCGCGGATTGGAATTTATCAACGGGCGGTGCTGACATTTTTTATACAACCGGCGATGCAGAAGCAATGAAAACCGCCGCGCTCACTGCGTTTGGCGTAAAAATTAAAACCGCAGAAAAAATAGCGATATGAAAAAGAAGCTTTTATACGGACTTTTCAGCATCGGCAAGATTCCCGCTCCTGACAACCTCGCAATTCAGAGCGAAGGCTTGATTCTCTCGGACAAAGGTATCGGCGGAACGCTGACTTATCTCAATTTCCGCTCGCCAAACCGAATCTCCAACTGGAAACGCCAATGGCGCAGGATTTTTTTGATAATCTGAGTCAAAAGCAAGCGATACAACCGTAATAAATCGTAATTCCGTTTTCAGAATTGGGGATTCTTGACAATTCTCGGACGCGTAAAAATGTCGGGATCAGTTGACGTTGACTCCTGATTTTTGATAGCTGATCTTTTATCCGAAGGCGATTTTATTTCTGCTTTTTTGTCGGAAGATACGTCTGAAACGGTTTTGTTTTGTTTCAGCCCTTCACGTCTTTCGGAATTTTCCTTGAAACCTCGGTTATTATTACTTTTTTGCGAAACAGGCACGACGGTTTTCTCGTCAACATCACGCGGTTGATAATCGGGCAAATTCGGCATTTCGGAATCATCAACACAAGAAGAAGGATTATTGCCGCTCAATTCTTCGGGCTTGGCGTTTGAAGATTTATCAGTTTCCGAAACCTTGTCGGGTTCGGCAGATTTTGGCGATGATTTCGCGGTCTTCTGTCGGACATCACGCGCCAATTGAAATTGATGGCTCAGCAACGTTCCGCCGACAGCTAAAACAAACAAAGCCGCGAGTCCCGCGCCTGTTAACATTTTTCGTTTATCGGGAAAATTCCACGATCGGCCCGAATCAGCGTAAGAAAAACGCGGTTTGGCGTAACCACTGCGGAATTCTTCCGTTTCCAAAACATCATCAAACGGCGAATCAATTTCGTCCTCATCAAAAATAGAATCTTCATCGTCAATAAAAAGCGGTTTCGTATCAGCAGTTTCTTTTTTCTTCGTTTTAAGAGTTTTCATGATCGGCGGAATATCGGCGGGCTGTTCCCATTCGATCAAGACGGCTTCGTTCGTTACCTGAATCGCCGGGCTTTCCGCCATTTCGTAAAAAATCGGTGCCGGTTGATCGGGCGTTACATTTTCAGACAAACCGCTTCCGATTATTGATTCGATCGGAGGAAGTTTCGTGGTCGTCAGATCGGGAAAAACCTTGATGGGCGATGCAAATTTTTCCACATTTTCCGCAGACGGTTTATTTTCGACCGCCAACGGATTCCCAATCTTCGGCGACGGTGCAAAGTGGGCGGCGGTTTTATTCATTGTGGCGGGATAGGCGATCGCGGGCGGCGGAGTCGGCGAATGCGTCGCAATTTGTTCGATGTGACGCAGACGGCGCGCAAAAGTGTTGGCAGTTTTCAACCTGAGCCGCGGTGTTTTTTGAAGCGTATCGGTCAGCGTATGCGTGAGCAGCATTCTGATGTCGAAATTATGAATTTCAACCGGCGGCGGCGGTTCGTTGATCTGTTTGTTGATGAGCGCACCCGCATCCGGCGCATCGAACGGCGGCTTTCCGGCGAGTGCTTCATACAGCACAACGCCTAAAGAGTAAACGTCCGTCTGCGCGTCAACTTCTTGGGCGGTGCATTGTTCGGGCGCAAGTATTTTGATCAGATAAGGTTTTTTGAGAATGGTATTGACTTAGACTTTGGACGAAATTGGAAATTGACAAAATATCTAAGACCTGTATCTAACTCGCCAATGTCACATTAGATTTACAGAGGTGTTCCCACATAACCCTTTTTCTTGAGCCGACTTCGCCTCACTCGGACACGGTTCAGCAGGTGTTTCGACACCAACTCCTGCGCCCTCTCTCGCGTCACTTCCGGCAACGGCAACGTGGCTCTCAATAACTCTCTCACGTTTCTCACACTCAAGCGTGGTAACTCCTCTCGT
The DNA here is from genome assembly GCA_031431735.1 of Acidobacteriota bacterium. GTDB lineage: Bacteria > Acidobacteriota > Blastocatellia > Pyrinomonadales > Pyrinomonadaceae > JAFDVJ01. Next base: position 4,337 of record JANPDZ010000874.1, read on the forward strand.
GCCACCCCCAATTCCTCGCTTAACTGTTCATTCACTGGATACTTTCGCGCCCACTCCAACCGCGTCTCGACGATGTACCACTGCGCC
>JANPDZ010000875.1:0-1782 GCA_031431735.1 Acidobacteriota bacterium
ACTGAGCGGTCTAAAAATTGCAGGTGCTTTGAAAACTAAGAATATTTGCCCACGCGCACACACTAAACAAACGAAAAAAAGCATTTTAACCAAATCTTTTTTCTTGTTTTCGTGCGTGCGCGTGTGTGCGCGTGGGCAAAAATCTTTAAATTTTCAGTAATTTTCAAGTAAGCAATAACTATGCCGCTCAGTAATGATCTTTCGTGTCTTTCGTGGGCAAAATCTTGAGTTTTCAAACAACTTCAATGAAACAAGGGAAAATTTTATGAGCGAAATTATACAAATTGAACCAATTAACTGGAGAGAATTTTTGGTTGAATTTGCGGTGCGAAACAACAATCGGCGGGCGCGTTTTGATGTCTTCAGACTTCGCGGCGAAGTCGAACAAGAATCGCGGGAAGAACATCTCGAAGACATCTTGCTGAAAATTGTCGGTCAGACGAAATCAGTCGAAGTCATTCGTATTGACCGGACAAATGGCAATGCTGAAAAAAAGCGGGACGTGATCACAAATGTGCGCGGAATTGCCGTGCAATATGACACGGATGGAAGTGAAAACGTGCTTGAAATCACGGATGACCAAAATACGCTGATAAGTTTGCGGTTTGAGTCGCGGGTTGACGGAGTTTCCTAAAGTGAAAAAGTGAAAAAGTGAAAAAGGTGAAACAGTGAAAAAGTTATTTCCGTAATGCGAAGCCACCTTTTTCACTTTTACCCTTTTCCACTTTTAAATTTATGATTGACGAAAAAATACAAACTTACGCGGAACAGCACACAACTTCGGAAAGTGGGATCTTAACCGAACTTTTGCAAAAGACTTACGAGACGCGTGCTGATAAATCAATGCTTTCGGGTTTTTATCAAGGACGACTGCTGGCAATGTTCAGCAAGATGATCGAGCCGCGCCGCATCCTTGAAATCGGAACTTATATGGGTTATTCCGCGCTGTGTCTGGCCGAAGGTTTGACCGAAGACGGCAAAATCATCACGCTTGACATTGAGCCCGAAACGCACGAAATTGCCAGAAGTTTCTGGGCAAAATCTCCGGTAAATGACAAAATTGACGGGCGTTTGGGAGATGCTTTGGAGATCATTCCGGCTTTGGACGAAACTCTTGATCTGGTGTTTATAGATGCCGACAAGCCGAATTATGCGAATTATTATGATTTGATCTTTCCGAAACTGCGGCTCGGCGGAATAATTCTGGCAGACAATGTTTTGTGGAGCGGCGAGGTTTTGAAGGTCGAAAGCGGCTTGACGACCGACGAAAGCACGATTGCATTATACGATTTCAGCAAGAAAATTCAGGCGGACGATCGCGTCAGCAATATTCTTTTCGCGGTGCGCGACGGTTTGTTGGTCATTAGAAAAGAAAAGGAGTGAGTTTCAAGTTCCAAATTCCAAGTTCCAAGTTCCAAGTTCCAAGGCGGATTTGTTTTAACTTAGAACTTGGAACCTGAAACCCGGAACTAAAGAAAAAGCCGTCTGAAGGCGGGACTCAAAACAATAATTTATGGCAAAAGCAGAATTAAAGACGAAGAAAACGGAAGCGAGTGTGGAAGATTTTTTGAATTCAATTGCCGATGAAAATGTGCGTGATGACAGCAAAAAAATTGCGGCAATGATGGAAAATACGACCGGCGCAAAGCCGAAAATGTGGGGCGCAAGCATTGTCGGATTCGGCACATATCATTACAAAGGCGCATCGGGGCGCGAAGGCGATTGGATGCGAATCGGATTTTCTCCGCGCAAACAAAATCTGACGCTTTACATAATGGACGG
>JANPDZ010000876.1:0-1903 GCA_031431735.1 Acidobacteriota bacterium
GTGCTGGGTGGAAATTTCCCAACATAGAGAATTTGTGTGATATTTCAATCGAACGATAGCAAAGCCATTTAATTATGGACATTTACAGTTCGTCTTTTGATAATTAAAAATGCGAGGTTATTTCCACCAAGCACCACTAGAATCAAATGTTGTTGGCAACAAACCGCTTCTGTTTGGCGATCAAAGCTCCGCCCGCAAAGATTTTGGTTTCAAGAAATACCTGAACCAATCTAATCAATTTCTGCATTTTTGCTTCTCCAATTAGAATAGTGCTGAAAGACCATAATTATTTGAAATAACAGCAATGTAATCATTACTAAGAAACTTATTAAATCAAGTGGAATTGTATCTCTAAGGAGTTTTGTAAAAGAATCGCTATTATAAATGAAAATTTTTTTTTGTAAATAAATTGTCCTGTATAAAAAAATGTTTAAAATTAAAGTAGAAAAACAAGCTACCCGTGACAAAACATCTTTTTTCATTGATTGTCCAATGACAAACATAACCAAAAGTAAAAATATGTAAATATAATAATTTGCAAGTAAATCATAGCCACTACCACCACTAATAAAAAACTTAGTCGATTCATCATGTCCAATCTCAAAACCCCTGTGCAAACCAGCAAGAAAAAGGTTCACTGAACACAAAATAAGTGCGATAACTTTGGATGTTTTCTTTAAAATCATTACTGTTTATTGCGGACGCCGACAATTCTCTAAAATTTTATCGTAGGGCTTATACCCATTCAAGTCATGTCCATAGGGGATAGGAAGAAATGGTATAGGATACCAATATTCTTGCTTGATTCCAGAGCCGTGAACAGTTTCATGAACAATTACTTCGTCAGTTGAATAGTCACCAGTGTTATTAAAAGTATTTTGTTTGAAAAATGTGTAAACTGGACCAGGTCTCTCACTAATCGTAACGCCTTGGCTACTTATTTTTTCTGCCAGTTCTATAGCTTGTCTTTCATTTTCTTTAATTCCAAGTTTTTCATTATTGCTACTGGATTTTAATAAATCATAATGTGCGTAAATTATCCCTCTATCTCTAATTATCTCTCCTAATGTAGGTAGTTTTGCTTCTCTAAAGGCATCAGAGCAAGGCTTCCAAAGCAACATCCACATCAATCTGTCCAAAATTGCCGTTTGTTGCTTTTCATCAAAACCAATAAACTTGACTTTATCAACAACCAGATTTACAACCGTAACTAATTTGTTAAACACAGTAGGGAGGTCGTCTGTCATAAAATCAGGTGGGTCAACATTCTGGATTGTAACTGTATTTACACCTGCTCCAACACATTGAACATTGCCATTTTTATCCTTTACTGCTTTTGTTCCTTCTGGACATTCATCTGCCGATCCTACCGTACCACCATCGTCACCCGTTTTCTTTGAGGTTGCCGAAAGTGTATAGCTCATCATCTTTTCTGAACCGCGCACTGTCGGCGGGCGGATTTTGTTGATGTTGATGTTGATATAAGTCGGACTTTGTTTCTTCGTGCTGAATCCATAGATGTCTCTCAATCCCGCACTGAAACTCTCCAATACTTTCTGTTGACAATGATACGGCAACCCATCAAATCCGCCGTAAAAGGCTGCGTTCACCTGGCATTGCCAATGCGGGTCGTCGGCACCGCCGATCGGACCGGGATCAATCGGCGCCGGTTCCGGTGGGTCTGCCGGGTCGTATTGTTCTATGTTTTGACCGAGCGGTTCGGTCTCTTCTTTTGTAAAGCCGTCAGGGTTGAACTTACCCATCGTGCCTGTCACCGGGTCGGCCGTCGTCCATTCGAGTGAATCGAATGTCTGATTATTTTCATTAACATACCGGCTTTGCGAGGCTATTAATGCTCCGCCGGCAAACACCTTTGTTCCCGATTTGCTGCCATTCGTCAAAA
>JANPDZ010000877.1:0-5127 GCA_031431735.1 Acidobacteriota bacterium
AGGCTTCGCACCCCGTCGTTACCAACGACGCACGCTCTCGTAGGAAACTCTTGGAAGAACAAGAGGTAATGTCATAGTTAAGACTAAGCATTACAGCTATTTACGCGACTTCGTGTCGCACTGAGGTCAGGAAGGGCTACAGATCTTTCGTCCGCTCTTAAATTTATTGTTACAATTATTTTTCACGCAACGGAACTCAAAACTGCGCTGATCAATTCGCGCAGTTTTTTTTCATCGTCAAAAATCATTCGGCTTTCAACCACAAAACACGGAATTTTAAATCTCAAATCCGTTAATTTGACGGCATCTTTGGCGGTTGTCAGCAGAACATCGGCGCCCGTTTGTTGGGCTTCGGTTTCGAGGTTGGCAATGTCGCTTTGCGTGTAGCGATGATGGTCGGGGAATTTTTGAGTTGCGGTTAAATTGAAATTTTCGCGTCTTAGTTGTTGAAAGAAATTATCGGGATTGCCGAGTGCGCAAAAGGCTAAAAATTTGTTCGTTGTCAGTCGTTCGTTGTTCGTTGTTTTTCTCTGCGAACTTTGCGCCTCCGCGTGAAATTCTTTTAATTGCGTCAAATTTGAGATTTTGTTTTCCGCCGTGAAGATCGGGCAATTGGGATTGAGATTTGAGATTTGAGATTTGAGATTTGAGATTTGTTCCGCACTGACCAGATTGGCGCGTGAGATGACGATCAGATCGGCGCGTTTGAGATTTGCCAAAGGTTCACGCAAACGGCCGAACGGCAGAGTTTTCGAGTTTCCGAAGGGATTTGTCGCGTCCAATAGAACAATGTCCAGATCGCGTTTTGCGCGGCGATGCTGAAAGCCGTCGTCGAGCACAAAAGCCGTAATATTAAACTTTTCACGCGCCCAATTTGCCGCCGCGACGCGGTTTGCGTCCGCCACGACCAACGCTTTTCCGAGAAGTTTGTTAGCTAATTCAAAAGGTTCGTCGCCTGCATCAATGGCGTCGGCTAAAATCTTTTCGCCGTCGGAAACCAAAACTCGTGCGCGGGGATTTTTGCGCCCGTAACCGCGAGTCAGGATACAAACTTTTGCACCGCGTTCGGCTAAAACTTCAGCGACAAAGGCGACGAGCGGCGTTTTGCCCGTGCCGCCAACGGTGATATTTCCGATGCTGATGACGGGTGCGCCAAGCGAGTAGGATTTGATCGCGCCTTTGTCGTAAAGCGAATTTCGGATGTCGGTGATTTTGCCGTAAATCCAACTTAAAGGCATAATGGTCAATGTTTAATGGTAAATGGTGAATTGTCAATATGAGTAAAAACAATTCACCATTCACCATTCACCATTCACCGTTTATTCGTCGTTTGAATCAATCTATCGAGTTTGTTTTGCGCTTGTCCGCTGTCAATTGCCTGTTCGGCGAGCCGGGCGGCGTGAATCGGTTCGGTCGCGATTCCGCCGATGATGAGCGCGGCGGCGGCGTTCAGGACGACGAGCGAACGCGCTTCGTCGCGTCGTTTACTGTTTAGCACATCGCGGATAATTTGCGCGCTTTCTTCGGGTGTTTCGACCTTTAAATGTTCGATTTCGCCGCGTTGCAGTTTAAAATCTTCGGGCGCAACGCGAAACTCGCGGACTTCATTGCCGATAACTTCGGCGACAAATGTTTCGTCAGCCAGCGTGATTTCGTCCAAGCCGTCCGAGCCGTGAACGATCCAGGCGCGTTCCGTTCCGAGAATCGCGAGAGCCTGCGCCATCGGTTCGAGAAGCGACGGATGCCAAACGCCGATCAGCTGTTTCGGCGCGTTTGCCGGGTTTGCCAAAACGCCGAGCAGATTGAGCGAAGTGCGAATGCCGAGCGCGCGGCGAATATCGCCGACGCGCCTGAGCGAAGGGTGAAATTTCGGCGCGAACATAAAACAAATTCCCGCGCCGTTAAGACTTGTTTGCGCGACTTCGGGTTCGCTCGAAATTTTGACGCCGAGTTTTGCCAAAACATCCGCGCTTCCCGTGTCGCTCATAACCGCACGGTTGCCGTGTTTGGCGACCATCAAACCGGCTCCGGCGGCGACAAAGGCGGCGGCGGTCGAAACATTAAAAGTTTTGGCGATGCTCGAACCAGTGCCCGAAATGTCTATAAAATTTTTATGCCGCGATTTGATCTTGACGGCTTGCGCACGCATTACACGCGCCATTCCCGCAAGCTCGGCGGCTGTTTCACCTTTTGCGGTCAAAGCGGTCAGACAGCCCGCAACCTGCGCAGGATTGGCGTTAAGATCGGTCAGCGCACGGAAAAAATCCGAGGCTTCGGTGACGTCCAGATTTTCGCCGCGAATCAGGCGGTTCAAATATGGAAAAAGCGGTGTATCGGCTTTGCTGTTGGTCGCCGAGAGTGGCGCGGCGAAAAGCCACTGTGTTTTCGACATAAACATATTGTAAAGTGAAAAAGTAGAAAAGCGGAAAAGTAAAAAAGTAAGGGGAGTCGGCTGGTCAATAAATTTGGAACCCGAAACTTGGAACTTGAAACCTGAAACTCAAGCCCAATATCTACTATCTCAAAGATTCAGGAAGTTTTGCAAGAGTTTTTTGCCTTGTTTGGTGAGAATTGATTCGGGATGAAACTGGACGCCTTCGATTTTCAGCTGTTTATGGCGTAAAGCCATAATTAAACCGTCGGGCGAGGTCGCGGAAATTTCCAGAATATCGGGCAGCGTTTCGCGTTCGACAACGAGCGAATGATAACGCGCTGCGCGGAATCGGTAGGTCAGATCCTTGAAAATGGTTTTTCCGTCGTGACAGATCTCGACCGGTTTGCCGTGGACGGGTTCGGGTGCCCGAATGACTTTGCCGCCGAAAATCTGTCCGATTGCCTGATGCCCGAGACAGACGCCTAAAATCGGCGTCGTTTTACCGAATTTCTCCAAAACCGCCAATGAAACGCCCGCGTCGTCAGGCGTTCCCGGCCCGGGCGAGATGAGAATCTTTTCGGGCTTCAAATCGTTCTCAATTTCATCGAGCGAAACCTCATCGTTGCGGCGCACTTGCATTTCCGCGCCGAGTTCGCCTAAGTATTGCACGAGGTTGTAGGTAAATGAATCGTAATTGTCTATTACTAAAAGCATAAAAATCTTGGTCTTAGGTCTTTGGCTTTTGGTCTTTGGTTTTTGAAAGAATTAGCCGATTGACGATGAATTTCTCACCAAACTACTATTTGTTCAGATTCTTGATTCAATCGGGTTTAATTTGAATAAAACCCAAAAACCAAAGACCAAAAACCAAAGACCTCATCAGTTTCACTTTTGCCCTTTTTCGCCTTTCCACTTTAAAAGCCTTCTGCCATTTCGATGGCCTTGACGAGCGCGCGTGCCTTGCTGATCGTTTCCTCGTATTCTTTTTCGGGAACCGAATCGGCGACAATTCCCGCGCCGGCTTGAATCGAGGCCGTGTCGTTTGCCAGACGAATTGTGCGAATCGCAATACAGGTGTCGAGATTTTCGGCGTAATCAATATAGCCGATCGCGCCCGCATAAACGCCGCGTTTTGATGGTTCGAGTTCGTCAATGATCTGCATTGCGCGCACCTTTGGCGCACCCGACACCGTTCCTGCCGGGAAACACGAAGCCAACGCGTCGAAACGATCCAAACCGTCCTTCAAACGAGATTTCAGACTCGTCACAAGATGCTGAACGTGTGAATATTTCTCGATTTTCATCAGTTCGGCAACCTCGACCGAGCCATATTCGGAAACACGCCCGAGATCGTTTCTGCCCAAATCAACGAGCATAATATGTTCGGAAATTTCCTTCATATCTGAGCGCAGATCTTCGGCGAGCATCCAATCTTCGGGTTCGGTCGCACCGCGCTTGCGCGTTCCGGCGATCGGACGATATTCAAGTTTTCGGCCATTGCAACGGACGAGCATTTCGGGCGATGCGCCGATCAGGGTTGATGCGCCGAGTTTGACGTAAAACATATACGGCGAAGGGTTTGTCGTTCGCAAAGCGCGGTAAATATTGATCGGTTCAGCCGAAGTTTGCCGTTTGAACTTTTGGGAAAGCACGACCTGATACGCGTCGCCCGCCAGGATATGTTCTTTAATTTTCTCGACCGCACCGAGAAAATCAGCCTTTTTCCAGTTTGACGAAAACTGTGCGGATTCCGCTTGAACGCGTTTTGTGGACGAAACGACCGGCAGAGAATTTTCCTGCAAGATTTTTTCGAGCCGCGCAGTTTCGGCGACCGCTTCCGTGTAGAGTTCTTTTAATTTGGTTTCGTCGCCTTTCGCTTCGTCCGTAAAGACGATCGAAACGATCTCGATGCGTTGTTTGAGGCGGTCAAAAACCAGAATGTTGCGGAAAAACATCCAGATCGCATCCGTTTTATCTGTTTTCGATCCGTCATCGAGAACTTTTTCAAACCAACGTGCCGCGTCGTAAGCCAGAAATCCGACCGCGCCGCCGCACAGTGGCGGAAGTTTTTCACGCCGCGCCAGTTTATGTCGCGAAAAATGACGGCGCAGAAATTCGATCAGCGGGCGGTCAGGATAAAGTTTGCGCGAACCCTCTTTTTCGAGAATTGTTTGCGAATTTTGCGAACGCACCGTCATAAACGGATTGGCGGCGAGAAACGAATAACGCGCGAGCCGCTCACCGCCTTCGATGGATTCAAACAAAAAAGCTTGTTCGGCAGCATTCGCGACGCGCAAAAATGCGCCGACCGGCGTGTGCAGATCAGCCAAAACGCTGCGCACGACCGGCACGACGTTGCCTTTCACGGTTTCAGCGAGAAAGTCTTCAAAAGTTTTCGGCGAAATTTCAATCATTGAAAGCTAAAAGGTTTTGAGTCCCGCTTTGAGGCGGCTTTTCAAGATGGTTAATAAAAGCCGCCTCAAGGCGGAACTCAAAACCTTTCTAAATGTTAAATGAATTCAGTCCGCGTTTCAAAGGTAATGCGTCAGTTAAAAGTTAGGCATTCAGATTTTGACAAGCGCGGGCGCAAAGCACAATGGCGTTAAGTTAAAGATTACTTCAATGTTGTCAATATGTTACAGAGGCAGCAACGAATGGCGGAAGCAGCTTCTTGCTTCATTCAGCCTTGAAAACATAGGCAAAAGCGACTTAGAGGCTTCTTGCACGAGTTTTTTTGACCTCGCCAGCCAAGT
>JANPDZ010000878.1:0-11917 GCA_031431735.1 Acidobacteriota bacterium
AAGTTTGCCCGCGAAATGACGCGAAAGACACGAAAAAGAAAATTAAATTCAATCATTATCGCTTTATTTTAGCGTCTTTTCGCCTTCGCGGGCAAACTTCTTCTTTTCTATGCTATGCAATTTTTAGACCGCTCAGTAATGTCAAAAAATAGTTTAAGGATAAAAAAATTAACAGAGGTTAAATTTGTAATGAAGATAAAATCAGTATTTTTAGCAGTCATCTGCATTTGTTTATTAAGTGCCGTCAGTTTTGCCGGGACGATCGGATTTGGCGGCGCGTCGGTAATTCCCGAAACACCTGCTGCGCCGAAAATTTCCGATGCTGAACGCCAAACTGAACTCGCCATGCGGCGCGAAAAAGTTTTTGCCGAAATGAAGGACAACAGCATCTTGATAATGTTCAGCACTGAGCCGCGCGTTTATACTAACGATGTGGATTATGTTTATCGGCAGGAAAACAATCTCTATTATTTGACCGCGCTCAATCAGAAAAATGCGATCCTTGTTTTAATCAAAGCGGGCGGTCAGCGAAACGAGGTTTTGTTTATTCCGAAACGTAATCCGCAAACCGAAACCTGGAATGGCCGGATGTATTCAAATGAGGATGCGATGCGTCTTTCGGGTATCAAAACGGTGGTGGATGCCAAAGAATGGACGGATTTTTTGACGGCGATCAAACAAAAAAAATCGTTCAATTCAAAAGCGAATAATTTTTCTTTGACGGTTTCGGCGGAAAATCTTTATTTATTAATCCCTAAATTCGATTTTGAAATCAACGACTTGCGCGAATATCGCCAAGAGTGGGAATTTGCCAACCAATTTGCCAAAGTCACCACCGATGAAAAAACTCGTCTGGTCAATTACGAGCCGACTCTCGGCTACGATTTGTTGAATTCTAATCCGATTTTTACGGCGTTGCGCTCGATCAAATCGCCTTACGAAATCAGATTGATGCAGCACGCCATTGACATTTCCAACGAGGCGCATTTGCCGACGCGTGAAGCAAGTTTAAATCGTTTCCAAAATTATCTGAACAACTCGACTTTTATCGAATGGGATGACATCACTCCGCCCGTAATTAAAGTTTCGGATGATGCCACGCTTGGGTTTGTTTTGGTTCATAAAAAAGTGCGGCTTCTGGCAAAAAACGAAAGCGGAAAGACCGAGGAAGAAACCGAAATTTTTGCATGGATAGAAACCTATCAAAAAATTAAAGGCGAATGGAAATTAACGGCAGTGGTTTCGACCAACACGCCTGAAAAAGATTAAAATGTTGATAAAATACACAAAATATTTAATGACTTTCTGGCTTTTGCTGTTTGCGTTTCAACAGTCAAATGCTCAACATAGTCATCAATCTGAAGAATATGCACCCGCTTTTGATGTTGCCACGTTGCCTGCGCCGCCTTTGATGACAGGCATCGGAAGTGCAAACATAAAAATCACAACTAAATCAGAATTAACGCAAAAATATTTCAATCAAGGTCTGAATCTGCTTCACGCTTTTTGGGATGTTGAAGCGTATCGAGCCTTCCGCGAAGCCGTCCGCAACGACCAAACCTGTGCGCTTTGCTATTGGGGAATTTACAACGCGCTCGGGCAAAATTCGCAGGAAATGTCCGAAGAAAGAACCGCCGCCTTGAAAAAAGCCGTCGAATTAATGCCTGCGGCTTCCGACCACGAAAAATATTACATTCGCGCCATTTCGCTTTTGGCAGAACAGGGCAAAGGGCGCGCCGGTTGGATTAGCGAAATGGAGGCGTTGATTGATAAATATCCCGAAGATGTTGAAGCCAAACTATTGTTGGCGAATTCGCTTTCGACTCCGGCGGGAAGCTATTTGCCGGACGGCAGACCGCGCGACGGGAAGATTTACGGGCAGATGATTTTGCGAAATTTGCTCGTCACCCATCCGAATCACGCGGCGGTTCATCACTTTTGGATTCACGCCGTCGAAAACGGTTTGCGCCCCGAAGAAGCCTTGGCGAGTTGTGAAAAATTGGTTCAACTTGCGCCAAATGCAGGACATTTGCTCCATATGCCCGGACATATTTATTACCGTTTGGGAATGTATGAAAAGGCTCGAAAATCGTTTCTTGCCTCGCTCGAATTTGACCTCAAATATATGCGTGAGCAGAAAATTCACCCGATAAATAATTGGAATTACACGCATAACCTCGATTATCTGGTCGCCAATTCCGCCGAAGAAGGGCGCTATCGTGAAGCCGCGATGTATGCCAAAATGCTGGCGGAAGTTCCTTCGGACGACAAGCGTTTGAAGGCAACGGGGCTTGGTTATTTGCTCTACGGCGGTTACACGGCTCTGACTCGTTTGCAGATGCGTTTCGGGATGTGGGACGCGGCGATTAAAGATTTACAAACTTCAGATAATCCGCCGCTTTCCCTTTCGGAAAAGTATCAAGCCGGAATTTTGAGCTATCTGAAAGGAATGAGCGCGGTTGAAAAAGGCAATTCGGAAACTGCCGGTCAAAATGCGATCGAACTCGAAAAAATCATCGCCGATTTAGCGACACAAAAAGTCCAACAGGCTTCGGACTGGTATTTCAATTATGCCAACCGGATTTTGGCGGTTCATATTTTGGATTTGCGCGGTTCGATTTTGAGTATCGAGGGCAAGCACGAAGAAGCCTTCAAAATGCTTAATGAGGCAATCGAAAAAGAAAAAAATCTCGGCTCTTGGGAGCCGCCGCATTACACGCGGCCGGTTTTGGAAAGTCTCGGTCAGGCACAAATTCGCGCCGGAAAATTTGAAGAAGCGCGGGCATCTTTTGAAAAAGTTTTGAAGGTGCGCCCAAACAGCGGATTTGCTTTTTTGAACATCGCCAGAAATTACAACAAAGCCAACGATAAACCAAAAGCGGTGCAGTTTTACAAAGAATTTTTGAAGTCTTGGGCAAACGCCGATAAAGATTTACCGCAAATAATAGAAGCGGAAAAATGGTTGAAATAATATGAAAAAATTACTGTTAATCCTAATTCTAAATTTACTTTTTGCAATTGCAATCGCGGCGCAAACCATTGCTTTTACCAATGTTAACGTGATTCCGATGAACAAGGAACAGGTTTTGAAAAATCAAACTGTGCTAATCAAAAACGGCTTGATTGTAGAAATTGGCAAAAAGGTGAAAATCCCGAAAGATGCACAGAAAATTGATGGCAGAGGCAAATATTTGATTCCCGGTTTGATGGATATGCACGTTCATTTGCTTTCGGATGATGCTGAATATCCGAAATCAATCGCCGAAGACGAATTGAAAGTGATGATCGCCAATGGTGTGACGACCATTCGTTTTATGATTGGCACGCCCGAACAACTTGTTTTGCGCGAAAGATCTGCCAAACAAGAAATAATCGCGCCGACAATTTATGTCGCCAGTCCACATCTGACAGGCAAAAAACAAGGCAATGATTTTGTCGTCAACACGCCCGAAGAAGCCCGCGAAGCCGTCCGCCAATCAAAAGCGGCCGGATATGATTTCATCAAAATAACGACTTTTATCAAGGCGGAAGTTTATGAAGCGGCGGTTGATGAGGCGGCAAAACTTAATATCCGCGTGGTCGGACACGCTGACAGCCGTTTTGTCGGGGTTGAACGAGCCTTAAAAGCGCGTCAGCAAATCGAACATCTGGACGGCTATTTGGAAATGCTTTTGAAAGATGACGCGCCGATAAAAGATTCGGTTTCGGACATTTACATTTATCAGCTGAAAAACTGGGAAAGCCTCGATTACATTGACGAAAGCAAGATTGCCAAAGTTGCCAAACGAACAGTTGAATCAAATCCATTTGTCAATCCGACGCAGCATTTTATGAAAAACACTTTCGGTTTGCCGCGCTCGGAAGAATCAATCCGCGCTCAATCCGAATTTAAGTTTTATCCGCCAAAAGTGCAAGAGCAATGGCTGAATTTTTACAAACGCAACCGTTTTATCAATGAGATTTCGCTCGAAAAACGTGCGCGTTGGGTTGAAATCCGCAACAAACTCATCAAAGCGATTTACGACGCGGGCGGGCGCATTATGACCGGCTCGGATACGCCCGAATTTTTGTGGCTTTACGGTTTCTCGATGCACCGCGAATTGAAAGCCTTAAACGATGCCGGGCTTTCGGCTTACGCCTCGCTTGAAGCCGCGACCAAAAATCCGTCAATGTTTTTCGGCACATTGGACAAAGTTGGTACAATCGAAAAAGGCAAACGCGCCGATTTGATTTTGCTGGATGCAAACCCGTTGGAAAATATTACGAACACCGAAAAGCGTTCCGGCGTGGTGCTCAAAGGAAAATGGTATCCAAACACCGAACTAAACAAATGGCTTGACGAAATCGCGCCGAAACTTCACAACGCTTTGGGCGAGGTGAAAGAATAAAATGAAGCTATTTTTAGCAATTTTAACAATTTCAACAGCTTGCTTTTCGCTGGCAAATGCTCAAAATGCGGATGCTTTGCGAGTCTTAAATTCTGCTCTGCAAACGCTTGGCGGTGAGGCAAAAATCAAGTCTCTCAAATCAATCTACGTTTCAGCCAAAGGCATCGAACATCGTTCAGCCGATGCCCAAGGCTATCATCCCGACCAAGAAACGACTGCCGCGCACGAGGAAAAACTTACTGTCTTTTTGGATGGAATGCGGCTCGCTTACGAATTCAAAACAGGTCGTCACGATGGGACAATGCGTTGGCGCAGGAATATTTTTACCACCGAGCGCAATATTTTTGCCGATTTTATTACCAAAAACGCTTCGGCTTTTCCGGTCAGATTTCCTTCGCTTGAGCGCACGCAAACGGCGCGGCGAATTCCGCATATTTTGTTACTCGAAGCGTTGGCAAATAGCGCATCGCTTAAATATTTGGGGCTGCGAAATTTTGAAAATAAAAAACACGAAGTAATTTCCGTCAATTTACCCAATGTCAAAACACCGATTTTGCTGTATTTCGACAAAAAAACGAATCTTCTTTCCAAGTTTGAGTTTTCGCTTGATTTTCCAACTTTGGGCGAAAGCCTTGCCGAATATGTTTTTTCCGATTATCGCCAACATCCGAAATTGGGTTGGATTCCCGCCAGTCATTCAATCAAACTCAACGGCAAAATTTGGCGGACGATGAATTATGAACAAGTTTTGGTGGATTCAAACGAAGCCGAGGCAATGCTCGGATTACCAACCGAACTCGAAGGTTTTATCGCTCCGTCTGGCTCAGTCAAGGAAATTGCCAAAGGTGTCTATTTGGTCTATCGGCTTGGCGGTTATCAGCCGATGTTTATTGAGTTTAAGGATTTTGTGATAGCGATTGAAGCCCCTGCTTCGGTTTCGAGTTTGGATGATACGCCCGTTGAATCTTTGGCAAATCCTGATGCGCTCTCGAAAGAATTTATCGCCAAAATCAAGCAAACTGTTCCAAACAAACCGATAAAATACATCGTCCCAACACATTACCACAGCGACCACGCGGGCGGAATTCGTGCATTTGCATCTGAAAATTCAACCGTTTTAACTACGTCAGGCAATAAAATATTTTTTGAAAAATTTGCGCCCTCGATGAAAGTCGAAACCTTTGCTGACAAACGAATTATCAGCGATGGCGAGCGAACCATCGAACTAATCAACGTCGGCGCAAATCCGCACACCGCAGAAAATATCGTCGTCTATTTGCCGCAGGAAAAATATCTGTACCAGGGCGACCTGTTTTATTTCAACGGCGATGCGTCTTTTCCGCTAAAAGACCGTTTAACTGTGATGCCTTTTTTCGCTAATTGGTTGAGGAAAAATAAGTTATCGCCCGCGAGAATTTACGGGTTTCATAGTGTCACTTTTGCGACGATAGAGCATATCCATAATATTTTGGAGATGAATAACAAAGGAAAAAAATGAAGAAAATTCTAACAACAACCGTCTTACTTTTAACAATTACGATGACAATTTTTGCCCAAGACGATAAACAAGCGGCAATCGCGGTTGTCAATCAACTTTTTGATGGAATGAAAGCGAAAAATGCCGAGCAGATCAAAGCAGTTTTTGCGGCCGACGGGCAGCTCATCGCCATTGACAAACCGCGTGACGGCAAAGGCTTATCGAAAACCCGCATTTTTACGGGCGAGGCTTTTGCGAAGATGATTTCCGAAGCGAAAGGCGCAGATTTTATCGAAAAAATGCCTTCGCCCGAAGCGCGAATTTCGGGTGATTTAGCAATTGTTTCGGGTCGCTATACCTTTTTTGTCGGCGATAAATTTTCGCATTGCGGGACGAACACTTTTAATTTGGTTCGCACCGAAACAGGTTGGCGCATTGCCAACGGCGCTTCGACGCTTGAATTTCAATGCGACAGAGATTTGAAAGCGGTAGCAATTCCCAAAATCGAAGCCGACCCGAAAGATGTTTCGACGATTGACGGCATAATCCGTGCCTTTTACGAAACGATTTCGGGCGGCAAAGGGATCCAGCGCCAATGGTCGCGCGACAAGACTTTGTATATGCCGGATGTTCGTTTTGTGGCAATGGATATGGATGACGGAAAGGTTCGGGCAACTTTAATGAGTCACAATCAATACATCAACGGCTCAAATGATTTTTTCGTTCAAGAGGGTTTTACCGAGCGTGAAATAAATCGAATTTTTCGCAGATTCGGAAATATCGCGCATGTTTTTTCGACCTACGAATGGTGGACCGAAGACAAGAAAATGTCAGGACGTGGAGTGAACAGCATCGAGCTTTATTTTGACGGCACTCGTTGGTGGATTTCTGCCGTCAGTTGGGACCAAGAATATCCGGTAAGAAAGATTCCAAAAGAATTTTTGCCGAAAGGTAAGAAGTAGAAAGAGCGAATTATGAAAACAAAATACGCATTTTTTATCACTATTATTTTTTTAGGTTGGGTAACTTATGCTCAGGCGCAACCAAAACCGGCTCCGATTTATTATTTCAATCCGCATTGGTCGTCTGATGGCAAACGGATTGTTTTTGAGTCAACTAAAGACGGTAAATCAGCCATTTACACGATTTATGCGGATGGTTCAAATCTTAACAAACTCACCGACAGCAAAGTCACAGATGGACAGCCGCGTTGGTCACGAGATGGCAAAAACATCGTTTTTTATTCTGAGAGAGACGGACATTTGCAGTTGTATGTGATGAATGCGGACGGCTCCGGGCAGCGAAAACTGACCAATGAAACCGATTTAGATTATCTCCCAGATTTTTCGCCCAAAGGAGATTTTGTCGTTTTTCAATCTCGCAAAGAGCGTCCGGGAATTGCTCACGATATTTACATAATTCGTGTGGATGGAACAAATAGAGCTCGTTTGACCGATGAAAAAAACGGTTACACAAGCCCCAAATGGTCGCCTGATGGAAAGAAGATTGTTTTTGAACGAGCCGTTGTGACCAAAAAATATTATCGGGAATTGTCGAGAGAAGAAATGGCGCAAATGAAAAATTCGACCGAGATTTTTGTGATGGATAAAGACGGCACGAATCTGAAAAATCTGACCAATAACGAGGTCGAAGACTCTGCGCCGCAATGGTCTAAAAACGGAAAAACCATTTACTTTATGTCAAAGCGCGACGGCTCGCCAAATGTTTATGCGATGAATGCGGACGGAACAAAGGTTCGTAAAATCGCCGACGGAAAAATTGTGACCAATCCGTTCATTTCTCCGGACGAGAAGTATTTTGCCTACACCAAAGAAGTAGAAGGAAAATGGGGACTTTATATTTACGAAATCAAAAGCGGGAAAGAACACCTTTTGATTGGTGGATGATGAGAGCTTTGTCAATGCAGACGGCTCAAATGTCAAAGGGCAATGTTAAAAATTAAATGAGGAAATGCTAATGAAAAAGTTAATTATATTCGTAAGTTTAAGTTTGTTTGCAGTGAGCAGTTTTGCTCAAACGCAACCGGTAGAAAAAGCCAAAATGAATGTTGCCATTTTAATTTTCGATGGCGTGCAAATTATTGATTACACGGGACCGTATGAAGTTCTGGGTTCATGGAGCAGGCGTAAAGTTTATACAGTTGCTGAAAAGGCGGATGCAGTCACGACCGCTATGGGGATGAAAGTTATTCCAAATTACACGTTTGAAAATCAGCCAAAACCAGACATCATCGTCATTCCGGGCGGCGGATACAGCAAACCGGACGCAAACGGGCGCGGCGTTGCCAAACAAATGGTCAACGAAAAAGTTATTCGTTGGATTCAGGAAAATGCCAAAGACGCTAAATATGTGATGTCAGTTTGCAACGGTGCGTTTTTGTTGGCTAAGGCGGGGTTACTTGACGGCTTGGAGGCTACCACATTCCACGGAATGATCAAGGACTTAAAGGATTTCGCCCCAACCGCTAAGCTCGTTTATGACAGACGCTTTGTGGATAACGGAAAAATCATCACGACTGCCGGACTCTCGTCGGGCATTGACGGTGCGCTTCATTTGATTGAAAAAATTGACGGCATTGGTTGGGCAAAACGGATTGCTTCGGGGATGGAATACAACTGGCAACCCAACTCGAATTATGCCCGCGCAGCCCTCGCCGATATGAAATTTCCCGACACTATTGACAATGTGCTGACTGACATCGAACCGCTTGATATGACTAGCGAAAGAGATTTTTACGATGGGAAATGGATTGTTAAGACTTCGGCTTCGGCTGAAGAATTTATGATTAGTCTCAATAAAGAATGGTCATCCGCACCGGGTTGGTCGAATACAAAAATCGGGAAATCGGAAGGCGTTTGGAAACTAACCGAAAAAGACGGAAAAGTTTGGATTGGCGAAGCAAAAGTCGAAAAAGTCGCAACGGAAAATAATAAACTACTCTTGAATTTGAAACTTAGGCGTAGATGAAGAACGCCCGAATAATCCGATTCCAAAGGAGTTTCTTAATAACAATAAAAAATAGGGCGACAAAAATGAGAATTGGGTTAATTAGACTGGAGGCTTGTTTTTCGTGCTAAAGGAGTAAAAATTATGACAACAATTAAAACTATTATCGTCTTTGCATTTTTTGCAATTCTTTCAATTAACATAGCAAAGGGACAAGACAACACTCTTGCAGAAGGCTTCCTAAAAACTGCTGATGACTTTAAGAGTAAATCAGACCCTGATAATGCAATAGTTTATTACGAAAAATCAGCCATAGAATTCAATAAAAATGGAAATACAGAAAAGGCAATAAACTCATACAATCAAATAGGCACTCTTTTAAATCGGCAAGATAAATATGACAAAGCAAAAACCTATCTGGAAAAGGCTCTGGCAATCGGACTTTCTTCAAATGATACAAAAAGTTTAGTAATAGCTACCACATATATTACTTTAGGTGTTACTTACGGTGCTGAAAATCAGCTTGAACAATCTCTAATTTATCATACCAAAGCCCTTTCAATTCGACTTTTGAAATTAGGAAAATATAGTGCCGATGTTGCGACAAGCTATGGAAACATTGGAAACGTCTATTTTCGCAAAAAAGATTACGATAAATCTATTGAAGCTCATCTAAAGTCAAAACAAATCAGAGAGAAAATCTTCGGTAAAAATAGTGTTGAAGTAGTTCAATCTTATACATTTTTGGGGAATGCTTATAAAGAGAAAAAGAGTTATAAGAAATCATTAAAATACTACGAAAAAGCATTACTAAATAAAATTGAACAGCTTGGAAAAGGTCATAAAGATTTGATTAGATATTACAAAAACATAAGTGAAACATATCTTTTAATGAGTAATAAATTGAAATCCGATGAATACAGAATTAAAGGGGAAGAAATTGAAAAACAATCAAAATAATAAGCAGAGACCTATTCCGAAAGAGTTTTTGCCGAAAAGTTAAAGAGGTAAATTTATGAAACGGCGTGATTTTATCAAAACTGTAACGGGCGCAAGTCTTTTAATTCCAAACATTTTGCTTAGTTGCCAAAGTCAAAATAATCTCCAAACCGTTTCGGCAAACGCGGACACGATGGACGAGGCTTTGCAGATGATGTCAGACCTTGCCCCGCTCGGAAATCACGCGCCGATGGCGGTTGAATCACTGATTACGCTTGGACATCCTGAGAAAACCACGAGGTTTATTGAAGGTTACAAAAGACGTTTTAGCGCAGTTCAGCCAAATAAAATTCAACCGATTACGGATAAAAATTGGCAAGAAGCCTTGGGCGATGGCAGACGGAATGCGGATTGGACGCTCTTTTTCAACAATCAACTGAAAGAATCCGAATGGACAAACGTGGTCGAAAAATGGACGGCGAATTTAGCTCCCGGATTGTGTGCCGCCGCCGGACACGGAGTTATCCGCACTTGTCACGCCGTGCGGAGTCTTTCGCGGCAAAAAACTGATTTGCGTCTCAGCGAACTAGCCGAAGGTTTGGGTTATTGGGCGGCTTATTTTCAGCCTTTGCCCGAAGCGAGCAACGCTAAAATGTCCAAACTGAAACCGCCGCAAGCGATTGAAAAAGTTCCGATTTTGCCCAATGAAAAACGTCTCGGCGGTTCGATTATGAATCAACTGAAAGGCTTGGACAATTTTCAAGACTTTGCCGAAACCATCAATTTAATTGCGACAGACGGCAAAGCCGAACAACTTTTATCTGAGCTAACCGAAACTTTTGCCGCGATCTATCTGAAAAATGTCTCTGACCGAAACAACTTGATTTTGCTCCACGCCGTCACTGCAACTTCGGGTTTGCGTTCATTGTTGCCGTATCTTTCGCCCGCAACTACCGAAAAGGCTTTGATTTACGGTTGGCAGACGGCGGCGGGTTTATATTCGAT
This sequence comes from Acidobacteriota bacterium, assembly GCA_031431735.1. Classification (GTDB taxonomy): domain Bacteria; phylum Acidobacteriota; class Blastocatellia; order Pyrinomonadales; family Pyrinomonadaceae; genus JAFDVJ01. Next base: position 10,777 of record JANPDZ010000878.1, read on the forward strand.
CGGCGCAACGGGCGCGACCAATAAAGTTTCGAAAGATAAAGAAATTAAAAAAGAAGATTTGATTGAACGGGCAATCGCTTCAAACGAAGAACACGCCATCAAATTTACCGAAGTGTGTCTGCGCGAATATGCGCTCAATCCAAAGCCGATTTATTTGCAAGCGGCGAATGAAGGACTTAAAAGATTGCCGGGTTTCGCGTGAGGAATTATGAAACTTAGAGACATCGTGTTGGAAAGTGAAAAATAGGAGATTTACAGATGAAAAAAACGATATTATTCTTGTTACTTCTTATATTTACGTTAAGTTCACTTGCTCAAAATACTGTGCGTTCGCCGCTTGAAGGGACTCGTTACGGCGTAGTTTATGAAGTTTCGGCAATGAAAGATGTCAAACAGAAAGCCAATGTTCCATATCTGACGGATGCGAAAGGAACTGAGGTAATTGATATGCTCAAATCGGACTCAATCGTTTTGACGAAGCTGTTAAAACTTACGAAAACGCAATCCAAAAAGGAGTAATGCCAAAAGCAACGGCTTACTACAATATGGCTTGTGTCTATTCGCTCGGCAAACAAACGGACAAGGCTTTTGAGATGTTGAATAAAGCGATTGACGAAGGTTTTACCAATCGCCAAACATTTGAAACCGATACAGATTTAACCTCAATTCGTTCAGATGCGCGGTTTCAGCAAGTCCTGGCGCGATTGCCGAATCAAAATCCGGAAAAAGAAATACCGACGACCACGACAAACACTTCGCCGACTAAAAAGCAATTTGTCATAGTTTTGCGGCTTCAGCCGAAATATCAGGACGACAAAAATTGGACGGAAACTGAAAACCGGGCGGTCGGGCGTCACTTTGCGCGCCTTCAGCAATTACAAAAAGACGGCAAATTAATTCTTGCGGGCCGAACGCCGGTCAAAGAATCAATGGGCTTTGTAATTCTCGAAGTCGAAACCGAAACGGAAGCACGAAAAATTATGGACGAAGACGACGCTGTCAAGATGGGAATTATGTCAGCCGAAGTTTTGCCGTTTCAAACGGCGTTGATGAAAAGCAATTAGCGGCTCTTGCAAAGTCAGAAGAAGCGGGCGCAAGCAACCCTTCCAGATCTGTTAATGGTTTAATCTAGTCTTTTTAA